>NZ_JBYSWS010000001.1:1441490-1737516 GCF_058781425.1 Paenibacillus sp. FW507-14B1B
GCGTCATTTAGTGCCGTAAACAGCGACAAGAATAAATATACAGCATTTGTGGCATGTAAGTCAAGATATTTTACAAAAAAATATCAAGGGATATATCGAATGCCGTATCTACCCTTTCTAGAACGGTACACTTCCACAACCTGGGGATCCCCATAACCGAATAACCAAGCGTCTTGTTCCAAACGTTTGGCAAAACATCCAGCTTGAAATTTGGTTGTGTACAGCTTACCGTAATATACCCAGTTCATAACTAAACGCCCCTTAAAAGTAATAATATTCATCCGTTGCTTATTATACCCGGCAAGCTCATAATCATTCTATAAAATGTGCTCCTCTATAAATGAAGAATAACCCCCTTGATTCCCAAGGGAGTTGTTGAATTTTACTGTATGGACTTTTGTGTAAGTCCTTCTATTGTTCCTGCAATTCCGTATGATTAGCACCCTGTTCAAGAATGCCGTGGTACAAAATAATCATCAATTGCTCACTAACCGCAGTCAAGCTACCTAATCCATCATACCATTCAGATTTAGCGGTAAATTCCTTAATGAACGTAAGAAAGGCTACCAGCAGATGAGGAGAAATATCCTTTCGAATCTGTCCTAACTGCTGCCCCTTGAAGATCATCATTTCAAACTCAGGAATAATCTTCTCACGGTTAAACGTCAGAAACTTCGCCATCTGATCAGGAAACTTCACAAGGTCAGTAATAAACTGCTGTGTCACATCTAACGAAAAACGATCCTTCTCTTCATAAAATAGAGTTAATGCTTCAAGTGGGTCCTTCGCATTATCCATAACCTCGCGATAAAGATTCCACGTATCCTCAATTAAGCTGTCAACCACATGATCAAGTAACCCTTCTTTACTCTGATAATAATTGTAAATCGTCATCTTAGAAACGGGTACAGCTTCAGCTATCTGCTCCATACTTGTTTGGAGTATTCCTCGTTCAAGAAACAGGCGTCTACCCATTTCAAGCACCGCGTCCTTTTTAGCGCTCATGATTCAGCCTAAATCCCTTCTTTTTAGCGTAACTACACCTGCTACTGTTCCAGCCGCATACAACCCTAATGTAACGATCCATCCATATGCTGTCAACCCGCTTCCCTTTACAATCTCCAACGTGTCAAACAATCGATAAGGTGAAATAGTGGAAATCTTCTGCATTAGATCACTACTTCCAGACAGGAGGTTAAGAAGAAAGGCTAATACTGCGATCCCTGCACCGATCGAGACGGCAGTTCGATCCGAAGTAACCCATGATGTAAATCCATAAGAAATCCCCATGAAAGATAATACAAGCTGATATCCAGCAAGAAGAAGACGGAGCATATCTCCGAACCGTACTTCTTGCCCTGATGACTGAGCTAGCACTAACAAAAGAGCAGTACCACATAAGAACACCATCGTCATGTACATTAAATGTGCAGCTACCTTCGACCAGAAGATCGAAGAGCGACTATACGGCAGTGTAAATAAGTACTCTCCCGTTCCACGGTCACGTTCCTTTGCTATACTCCCAGCCGCCCAAGCCGCTGCAAACGAAGATAATATCACTATGAAATAAGGAAATACTTGCGTCGCCATATAACCCTCAAAAGTCTGAAAGCTCTCCACCTGAATGCCAAAGGCTTTGAGGAGACCATCTGGCATTCCTTGTATGAGTTGCTCCATTTGAGGATTGTTGACGAATGCATCTGCCTTTCCGAGTAACAAGACAATGAAGATTAAAGTGACAGATAAACAACTATAAAATCCACGGCGATTCTGACGGAGTTCGTGCGCAATAAGATTCCATTTCATTGTTCTCCCACCTCTTCAGATGCTCTGTAATCATCCATAAATAGCTCTTCTATTGTCGGACGTCGAATGGATAAATCCAGAATAGGAAGCCCAGAGAGCTTAAGCAAGGCTGTTTGAAGTGAATCTCCCGTATGAAGCAGATGATGTATTCCGTCGAATTTAACAAAGGGATCAAGCTCGGTTAATCCATAGGTCTCAATCTGATTACCTGCTGCTTCGAATTGGATAGAAACTTTGTGAGTACGACTGTGCGAAAGATCATCTAGTCGGGATACACGGATAAGACGTCCTTCACGTATAAATGCAACACGTTCACACAGCTTCTCTATTTCAGAGAGAACATGCGTTGAGAAAAAAATCGTCATACCATCTTTCTTATTCAACTCTTTCAATAGTGTAAATAACTCTCGCTGTACTAATGGATCAAGCCCTGATGTAGGTTCATCCAAGATTAATAATTCTGGGCGGTGTAATAAGGACATAATGAGGCCCAGCTTCTTCCGATTCCCAAGCGAGTAGGATTTCACATTCTGTGAAGGGTCCCACTGCAGCCGTTCTGCATACTCCATAGCAGGCGTTTGTTTCAAGGTTAGTCCGTATGCCCTTGCAGTCAATTCTAAAGCCTGCTTGCCGCTCATATAGGGATAGGAAACAATCTCGGAGGGGAGGTAGCCAATTCGTCTCCGTAACTGTGGCTTCTCATGATTAAGTGTGCATCCAAGTACTTTCAATGTTCCTTGCGTGGGATACAAAAGCTGCATGATCATTCGAATCGTTGTAGACTTTCCAGCACCATTGGGTCCAATAAACCCAAATACTTCACCCTGCTGTACTTTTAAGTTCAAATCCGTTACAGCCCTTTTAGAACCATACATCTTACCGATTCCAACAGCTTCTACAGCTAACATGGATTCACACCCCTTTTTATACTCCAAAATCACTTATAGTACATATTATTTCGTCATTTCCAGACATTGTCAAGGTTATTATTTACTTTTATATTTCTGTGAGTATAATAATCATACTTTCAACTGTACAAAAAAAGACTGCCGCCCCGTCATTCGACGATAGCAACAGCCTTTATCTGAGATATTACTTTAGAGAGTCACCATATGCAGCAGGATTAGCTCTAAAGGATTGAAGTAGTTCCAAATCTTCCTCTTGAATGTGTCCTTCGCGCACTGCCACTTCGGTGAGTGCAGTATAGTTGGACAAGCTCTGTAGAGGGATATTTGCTTCAGAGAAAGCTTGTACAGCTTTATCCAATTGGTAGCTGAATATGGCAAGGACGGCAAGTGCATCTGCGCCTACAGCTTGAACCGCTTGCGCTGCTTTAAGCGAGCTCCCCCCGGTCGAGATCAAATCCTCAATGACAACAACCTTCTGACCTGGTTTAATATGACCTTCGATCATATTCTCTTTACCATGGCCTTTAGCTTTATCACGTATATAAGCCATTGGAAGATTCAGCTTCTGAGCTACCCATGCAGCATGCGGAATACCCGCTGTAGCTGTACCTGCAATCACTTCAACATCTGGATATTGCTCCCGAATAATAGATGCGAATGACTCGGCAATGTAGTCACGAACTTCAGGATAAGACATCGTTAGACGGTTATCACAATAGATCGGAGATTTAATCCCTGATGTCCAAGTGAACGGTTCATGCGGTCGCAAAGCTACCGCTTCGATTTTTAATAGATAAGACGCAATTTGTTGTGGAATTTCGGCTATTGTGCTCATGCTCTGATCATCTCCTCTATAATCTGTTCTGCTGCCGCTCTAGGGTCCGGCGATGCCGTGATTGGACGACCAATAACAAGGTAGTGGCTTCCCCGCGAAATAGCTTGTCCAGGCGTTAATACACGAGATTGATCTCCAATACTTGCTCCAGATGGCCGAATGCCAGGGGTTACCGTTTTGAACTCTGATCCACAAGCTGCTGAGATCGCTTCTACCTCTAGTGAAGAGGCAACAACACCGTGAAGCCCCGCTTTTTTCGCTAGCTTCGCATAACGGACAACGGATGCTTCAACAGAACCATCGATTCCGATTTCTTCATTCATTACTGTTTGGCTTGTGCTCGTAAGCTGGGTTACTGCAATGATAGTAGGCATGACAAGACCCGGGGTCTCCGCAACTGCGGCCTCTGCCCCGGCTTTTGCCGCTTGCATCATGCTGACACCGCCTGCGGCATGGACATTGAACATATCCACACCGAGTCGTGTCACACTATGGGAGCCGCCTTTTACCGTATTCGGAATATCATGCATTTTCACATCCAGAAAGACGGAGTAACCTCTTTCTTTAAGACTTCTTACAAAATCAGGTCCAGCTGTGTAAAAGAGTTGCATTCCCACTTTCATATAGCAAGGAATACCCTCAAGCTTACGGACCAGTTCGGATGCCTGAGCGGCATCCGGATAATCCAGGGCCACCATCAGGCGACCCGACATTTCTTTATAATCGGTGTTCATCGTACTCCCCCTTTAAAAATTATACTGGCATTGCTTCTGAGGAGAAGTTGATCGTCTCCAGCATCGTGAGAAGTTCACGTACTGTATCAAGAGAAGTCATGCAGACTACACCGTTCTCTACCGCTTCACGGCGGATACGGAATCCGTCACGCTCTGGCGTTTTACCTTTTGTAAGTGTATTGAAGACAAAGTTCGCTTCACCCGTGCGAATCATATCTAGAATGTTAGGCGTACCTTCGGACAGTTTGTTAACTGTCGTTACAATAAGTCCAGCTTCTTTTAGTGCTGCAGCTGTTCCACCCGTTGCAATGATCTTATATCCGAGCTTTTGGAAGCCTTTCAACAAGGCTGCCGCTTCTGCTTTGTCCTTGTCAGCTACAGTAGCAATGATGGCCCCCGTTGAAGGAATCTTCATACCAGCACCGATTAGACCTTTATACAATGCTTTAGCATATTTCACATCGCGTCCCATAACTTCGCCTGTTGACTTCATCTCAGGTCCAAGCGTAGGCTCAACTCGGCGCAGCTTCGCAAAGGAGAATACCGGTACTTTAACCGATACGTGCTCGCTTTCAGGCCACATGCCTTCCTCATAACCAAGATCCTTCAGTTTTGTTCCAAGAATCGCTTGTGTAGCTAAGTTCGCCATTGGAATTCCCGTTACCTTACTCAGGAATGGAACGGTACGAGATGACCGCGGATTCACTTCGATAACATAAACTTCATTTTCATAGATAATGAATTGGATATTTACAAGTCCGAATGTCTTAAGTTCTTTAGCGATTTTGATTGTAATTTCTGTAATTTTCACTTTCAGTTCTTCTGTAAGATACTGTGGTGGATACACTGCGATGGAGTCACCGGAGTGAACCCCTGCACGCTCTACATGCTCCATGATGCCTGGGATCAGGACTGTGTCACCATCACAGATCGCATCAACTTCCACTTCCTTACCCAGCATGTAACGGTCAATCAGAACCGGATGCTCTGGGTTGATCTTCACAGCTTGCTCCATATAGCTCAGTAATTCGCTGTCAGAGTATACAATTTCCATCGCACGACCACCGAGTACATAAGAAGGTCTCACAAGAACAGGGTAACCGAGCATTTGAGCTGTACCTACAGCCTCATCTACTGTAATAACCGTCTTACCCTTCGGTTGTGCAATGTTCAATCTGGAGAGCAGTGCTTCGAATTTCTTACGGTCTTCCGCTTCATCAATGCTTTCCAGGCTTGTTCCAAGGATGGTTACCCCGGCTTTCTTCAAAGGAGCAGCCAAGTTGATAGCAGTTTGTCCACCGAACTGGACGATAACGCCAACCGGTTTCTCTTGTTCGATGACATTCATTACATCTTCGAAGAAGAGAGGTTCGAAGTACAGGCGGTCGGAAGTGTTAAAGTCTGTCGAAACCGTCTCAGGGTTGTTATTGATAATAACCGCTTCATAACCCGCTTTTTGAATAGCCCACACCGCATGCACTGTAGAGTAGTCGAACTCAATACCTTGACCGATCCGGATTGGTCCAGAGCCGAGTACGATGATTTTCTCTTTTGAAGTTTCGATAACCTCGTTCTCTGTTTCATAAGTTGAATAGTAGTAAGGCGTCGTAGATTCGAACTCAGCCGCACAAGTATCAACCATTTTGTATACCGGACGAAGACTATGTTCATGACGAAGGAATCGGATCGATTCTTCTGTTGTATGTGATGTTGCTTTACCTTCAGCGCGCAGTTCAGCAATTGCGCGGTCTGTAAAGCCAAGACGTTTAGCTTGATACAATGTTTCATATGTCAGTGCAGCTTCGCTGCGAATATGTTTCTCGTAGTTGATAAGTCCTTCGATCTTATCGAGGAACCACCAGTCAATATGGGTCAGATCCTGAATTTTTTGCAATTCATAACCGCGGCGGAAAGCCTCTGCGATCAGGAATATACGCTCATCATCAGCTTTAACCAATCGCTCATTCAGCACTTCTTCACTAAGCTCTTCTGCGCCTTTCAAGTAAAGGCGGTGCACTCCGATTTCCAGGGAGCGGACTGCTTTATGAATCGACTCTTCGAACGTACGGCCGATTGCCATAACTTCGCCTGTCGCTTTCATTTGAGTACCGAGCTTACGGTTAGCAGATGTAAATTTATCAAACGGCCAGCGTGGGATTTTGCTAACAATGTAATCCAGCGTTGGCTCGAAGCATGCGTAAGTTTGACCAGTAACCGGGTTCACGATTTCATCCAGTGTGTAACCCATAGCGATTTTTGCTGCCATTTTGGCAATCGGGTATCCTGTTGCCTTGGAAGCAAGCGCAGAGGAGCGGCTCACACGCGGGTTAACTTCGATTACATAGTACTGATAGCTGTTCGGATCGAGTGCGAATTGTACGTTACAACCGCCTTCGATGTTCAGTGCACGAATGATTTTCAAGGAAGCAGATCTCAGCATTTGGTACTCACGATCAGACAATGTCTGGCTAGGAGCCACAACGATACTATCACCCGTGTGAACGCCTACTGGATCAAAGTTCTCCATGTTGCAGACAACGATACAGTTGTCGTTAGCATCACGCATAACTTCGTATTCTACTTCTTTCATACCTGCGATACTCTTTTCAATCAGACATTGATTGATTGGGCTGTAGCGAATACCTGAGGAAACTGTTTCGCGCAATTCCTCTTCGTTCGCACAGATACCTCCACCTGTTCCTCCTAGTGTATAGGCAGGACGAACAATCAGTGGATATCCAATTTCACCTGCGAAATCAAGCGCCTCTTCAAGCGTTGTTACAATCGTGCTCTCTGGAACAGGCTGCTCCAACTCACGCATGAGATCACGGAACAAGTCACGATCTTCTGCCTTCTCAATAGAGTCAAGCTGTGTACCAAGCAGTTTTACATTCTCCTGCTCAAGAATACCTGCACGAGCAAGTTCAACTGCCATGTTAAGACCTGTTTGACCACCAAGCGTAGGAAGCAGGCCATCAGGACGTTCCTGACGGATGATTTGTGTAACGAAATCGAGTGTAATTGGCTCGATGTATACTTTGTCTGCCATGTTCGTATCTGTCATGATTGTAGCTGGGTTACTGTTGATCAGTACAACTTCAATACCCTCTTCTTGCAAAGCCTGACAAGCTTGTGTGCCAGCATAATCGAATTCTGCTGCCTGACCGATAACGATCGGGCCGGAGCCGATGACGAGAATTTTTTTCAACTGTTCATTTTTAGGCATATTAGCGAGCTCCTTTCACGGCTGCAGCCAGAACCGCTTGACGTGGTTTCTGGATTTCATTGTTCTTGTGTTGTGCGATCATTTCAAGGAATTCATCGAACAGATAACTGCTGTCATGTGGACCAGGAGCAGCTTCTGGGTGGTATTGTACCGAGAATGCCGGATACTTCGTATGTTTTAGTCCTTCAACGGTCTTATCGTTATTGTTGATATGTGTAATCTCAAGATCCGTACCCTTTATAGAATCTTCATTCACGGCGTAGCTATGGTTCTGTGAAGTAATATAGCAGCGTCCGCTAGACAATTCTTTAACCGGGTGGTTTCCTCCGCGGTGTCCGAACTTCAGCTTCTCGGTGTCAGCACCGGATGCAAGTGCGAACAGCTGGTGACCGAGGCAGATCCCGAAGATTGGATATTCACCGAGCAGTTCCTTAATCATATCTACTGCGTAAGGAACATCTTTCGGGTCCCCAGGGCCGTTCGACAGCTGAATGCCATCAGGACGCAAGCGACGAATTTCATCTGCCGTTGTGTCATGAGGTACAACCGTCACGTCACATCCACGGGATGTAAGTTCTTTCAAAATTCCGCTCTTTGCACCGAAGTCAACAAGCACAATGCGCTCCTTTTGACCAGGGCTTGTGAACATTTGAGGAGTAGAAGTACGTGCAACCTGATTCCGAAGCTGTGGAATTGAAGTATCGTTCAGCATTTCCATAAGCTCTTCAACCGGCTTAGAGGAAGTTGTCAAAACCGCTCTCATTGTACCGTGATGACGGATAATCCGAGTAAGCATCCGAGTGTCGATTTCGCTGATGCCTGGAATGCCATATTCTTTCAGCAAGTTATCAACACTGTACTCAGCCCGCCAGTTGCTTGGCACAGGCTCATGACGACGAACGACAAATCCGTTTACGTATGGTCTGATCGATTCAAAGTCATCCCGCGTAATACCGTAGTTCCCGATCAAGGGATAAGTCATTGTTACGATCTGTCCACAGTAAGAAGGGTCAGACAACACCTCTTGGTAACCTGTAATTCCTGTATTAAAAACAACCTCTCCAGTCATTTCAGCGTCTGCACCAAAAGCCTTTCCGCTGAACAGTGTGCCGTCCTCCAGTAATAATCTTGCCTGTGCCTGCATTCCATTCACTCCTATCATCTATGTGTAAGTAATTGTTATTTATTGCTAGTGATTGTTCTATTCAAACCCATTCGTTTCGGACCATTTGATCTTGCCATCTACCCAAGTCATAACCGGCCAACCTTTCAGCTTCCAACCTGTAAATGGTGTGTTCCGGCCTTTTGTTGCGAATTGATCCGGATTGACTTCCTTCTCGCTCTCCAGATCAATCATGGTTAGATCAGCTGGCGCTCCAGCTTTCAATACGCCGTTATCCAGTCCGAATACTCTTGCAGGATCGCTAGTCATGCGCTGTACAAGCAAGGAGAGATCCCATTTACCTGTAGCAACGAACTTGGTGTAGAGCAGTGGAAAGGCCGTCTCAAAACCGACAATCCCGAATGGTGCGAGCTCCATCCCTTTCGCTTTCTCCTCTTCACTATGAGGAGCATGGTCCGTTACGATCATATCGAGCGTTCCATCCAGCAAGCCCTCGATGCATGCTTCCACATCGCGTGGAGAGCGTAGCGGCGGGTTCATCTTCCAATTTGCGTCTAGTCCAGGTATATCTTCATCAGAGAGTACCAAGTGGTGCGGACATACCTCAGCAGTTACAGAGATCCCAATCGCTTTTGCCTGACGGATAAGTCTTACAGACTGTTCTGTGCTTACGTGGCATACATGATAGTGAACCCCAGTTGCTTCTGTGAGCAAAATGTCGCGTCCAACATGGATCGCTTCCGATTCATTCGGAATCCCCTTAAGTCCGTGCTTCTCAGCGAATTTCCCTTCGGTTACACAAGCACCTTTTACCAAGGAATCATCCTCACAGTGAGCGATAACCGGCATGCCCATCGAAGCCGCTTTCTTCATCGCGTCCTTCATCATCTGTGCATTCTGTACGCCGACACCATCGTCTGTAAAGCCAATCGCTCCTGCTGCTTTCAAAGCTTCAAAATCCGTAAGCTCTCTTCCAAGCTCATTCTTAGTGATTGCTGCATATGGAAGTACTTTGGCCATATCTGCTTGCCGCGCCTTCTCAAGTACAAGTGCTACCGTATCAGGATTATCCATCACAGGTTTGGTATTAGGCATGCAGGCGATTGTACTATATCCACCCTTGACCGCAGAGCGACTGCCGCTTTCGATCGTCTCCTTATGCTCAAACCCTGGCTCTCTTAGGTGTACGTGCATATCAATGAATCCAGGTGTGACCAACTTTCCTTCCGCATCGATCACGCTGCCCTGATCTGGCAGTTCGTGACTTTCATCTGTTACGGATTGAATGACTCCGTTATCGATGACGATCGTCTTAAGTTCCAGTTGTCCTTCTTCATTAATTACATTAGCGTTCTTAATTATCTGTAGCACGTAGTTATCCCCCCGCTGTAGAAGCACGGTCCGCTTCTTGTATATTGTATAATATTAATTCACTTTTGTGTATATTTATTAATAATTCCAACTCACACTGATGATAACTAAGTCTATCTATCCTTTCATGGCTCGTTCCATTACCGCCATCCGAACAGGCACTCCGTTAGCCATTTGCTTGAATATCATAGACCTTGAGCATTCGACCACTGCATCGTCAATCTCCACATTTCTGTTCACTGGAGCTGGATGCATAATGATTGTATGTCCTGAAAGCTTAGAGGCTCTCTCTTCCGTTAATCCATAATGTTCACGATATTCCGCATTCGAGCTAATCAAACCTTCGTGATGCCGCTCTAGTTGTACTCGTAGCATCATGACTACATCCGCTTTTAGTGCTTGTTCCATACTGACATACGGTGCATACTGCGCAAGCTCAGGTGCTTGCATAGAAGGCGGTGCGCAGAATTGAACTTTAGCACCGAACTTTTGTAGTGACCAGAGGTCTGATCTGGCAACACGGCTGTGTTTGATGTCTCCGATGATTGAGACGGTTAAACCTTTCAACTCACCAAAGTTCTTCTTCATCGTGTATAGATCTAAAAGCGCTTGCGTTGGGTGCTCATTGTTTCCATCCCCTGCATTTACGAGTGGAATCGACACTTGCTTAGCAAGTTCTTGAAGAACACCTGACGGCTTCAATCGGATAACTCCGGCATCCACGCCCATCGATTCCAGTGTACGCACGGTGTCATAAATTGACTCTCCCTTTTCCACACTGGATGCCGCTGCTGTAAAGTTCATCACTTCAGCTCCAAGCCTTTTCTCAGCCATCTCGAAGGAAAAGCGTGTTCTTGTACTATTTTCAAAAAACATGTTCACTGCGAATTTCTGGTTTAGTACCGGAATGACTTTATCCGGTTGAGCCTCCCAGTAGGCGGCCCGATTTAGTATTGAATCTATTTCATCTCGGCTGATGTCTTTAAGTCCCAGCAGGCTTCGCTCTTTAATGGAAGTTGCTGTCGTCATGCTCATCGTTCCTCTCTCTGCGAGATTGTAACTTCATCCTTACCGTCATATTCCGAAAGCGCGACTGTTATCTCTTCGTGTTTGGAGGTTGGTACGTTCTTACCTATATAATCCGGGCGGATTGGCAACTCTCGATGTCCTCTATCTGCAAGTACAGCCAGCTGAATCATCCGTGGTCGACCGCAGTCCATCAGCGCGTCTAGCGCGGCTCGGATCGTACGGCCCGTATAGAGCACATCATCGAACAAAATCACTTTTTTCTCATGGACATTCAGGTTTTCTGGACTAAGCTTTGTCTTCTCAACTCTACCGAGCCCTTCTTCCCGATCGTCCCGATATGAGGTAACATCAATTTCACCGTATGGGATCGGTCTGCCTTCAATCTCTTGAATGCGCTCTGCGATCCGCTGTGCCAGGAACACACCCCGGGTGCGGATACCGACAAGAACGCAGTCCTCGATGCCTCTGTTCTTCTCTAATATCTCATGAGCGATTCTTGTCAGAGCCCGCCGGATTGCCGTTTCGTCCATAATCACATGCTGTTCACTGCTCATCATAAACCCTCCTATTAGATATAGCCCTCTACATCAATCTTGCGTATTTACACAAAAAAACTCCTTGCCGTGTTAGGCAAGGAGTTAATCTCATGTAGACACAAAGAGATTGTGTTGAAGCATTTCATTTCCATCCGCAGATGAAATGATGCTCCCATACATGAACGTTTGGTTCACGTTACCTTGCCAGCCTCACGGGACTGATTTAAAGGTGCTATTCGACTGATTTAAATTATGACAGACCTATAGAAGGTTGTCAACCAAAGTTGCCTACAAAACAGACTAGAATTCGAACTCAACTTCACTAAGTCTATCCCTAATTTCCGATATCACACGTTTCTCATCCTTTTCACCATTAGAAATAAATGTAACAGAAAATCGTACAAAATGTCCTGCATCATCCCAAGGCACTGTAGAGATGAGTTTTTCTCGAATAAGGTACTGGGAGAACTCTTCTCCAGATTCGAACCTGCGACCACCTTTAATACCTTTTGGAGCTTCAACATAGAGGAAGAATGACCCCTTTGGCTTTTCCGCTGTGAATCCCAGTTCATTAAGTACAGCAACCAGCATATCGTGACGACGTGAATACTTGGCGGCAATTTTCTCAGTAATCTCAGGATGTTGCAAACCATAAGCAGCCGCCTTTTGTATAGCAATAAATTGACCCGAATCGTTGTTATCCTTCACATCACCAAATGCCTTTACAATGAGTGGATTACCCGCGATAAACCCAATACGCCATCCTGTCATATTGTAAGACTTAGACAAGGAATGCAGCTCAACACCTACATCTTTGGCCCCAGGTACAGATAAGAAGCTAAGAGGCTTCCTTCCGTCATAAGTAAGAGCAGCATAGGGAGCATCATGGACAACAACTACATTGTATTTACGTGCCCATGCCACCACTTCTTCAAAAAACTCTACTGTCGCACTAGCCCCTGTCGGATTGTTCGGATAGTTCAAATAGAGAAGCTTCGCTCGTCTGGCGATTTCCTCAGGTATGGCATTTAAATCAGGCAAGAAGGCATTCTCCTTCCTCAGCTCTACCGTGTATACCTCACCACCCAGATATTTCGTATGCGTACCAAGAATCGGATAACCAGGTACAGTCATAATCGTCACATCACCTGGGTTAATGAAGCAAGATGGAAGCATGGCAAGCGCTGGTTTGGAGCCAATAGAATGGAGAACTTCGGTTTCAGCATCCAATCCTTCCACGTTAAATACCTCTTCTAAATAACGAACCGCAGCCTCTTTAAACTCAGATATTCCGTTATCCGCATACCCACGATTCTCTGGCTTAGCCGCTTCTTCTGCGAGCTTTCTTACGATGCCCGCATCGGCCATTTCGTCAGGTTCTCCAACCCCCATATCGATTAACTCTATATGTGGAAATTCCTTTTTGGCTGCGGCTTTAGCACGTTTAATCTTCTCGAATTTATAAATAGCTGTATCTTTACCATAGTTTGACCCACCGATTCGATCTGCAAAGTTGTGCTGAATAAATGTATCTTGATATTGTTCTATGTTCATGATTTGCACTCATCTCCCACTATAGCGTTCACTGATATTGTTAAATATGCCGTAAAAACGCAAGATGAGCCATGTATTTTATATCAAATGATTTGTACTATTGTAATATCCATCCTAGGATAGCTCTATCCACTCAGCGAGAAGCTTATCGCGCTGCAGTACAAGAGCTTCATGCTCATTCCATTGTTGTTCCAGCTTAAGCAGATCATCCACTTCCTCAGTCTGGATCGTTTCGATTTTCATCACTAATTCAAGCGCATGAATTTTAGCTTCCAATGAAGATATATCTTGTTCGAGCCGCTGAAGTTTATTTGTTACTAATTCCCTTTTATCCTTGGACTGTCTCTGTCGTTCCTTGGCTGAACCCTTAGCTAAGGAAGCCCGTGATGTATCCACATCATGATAAGACCCTCTACATAATCGCCCTGAGTGTTCTTGGATTTGAGTTTCTTGTGATTGTAATTGGATCCTTGCTAGTTGCTCTGCCTTCTTATCACGATAAGCATCATAGTTACCAAGGAAAACACTTAGCCGGCACTCTTCAATTTCCCATATTCGTTGTGCCAATCGATTAACGAAATAACGGTCATGTGATATCGCCAGAACCGTTCCTGTATAATCAATAAGCATTTCTTCCAACGCTTCTCTTGAGGCAATATCTAAGTGATTCGTCGGCTCATCAAGTAAGAGTAGGTTCGGTTTTTGATGCATTATCAGTGCCAGTCTAAGTCGCGTCCATTCACCACCCGATAGCTGCCCTACCGCTTGAAACACGTCGGGACCGAAGAATAAATACCTGGCCAGCATCCCACGTGCTTCACCTTCTTCGACTCTCGCATTTTTCTTGAAGAAATCCAATACGGTTGCTCTTGAGTCAGTTGGCTCCTCCTGCTGAGGCAAGTAGCCAACATTAACCCGCGCCCCCAATTCCAACCATCCTGAGTCAGGCTTCTCTTCGCCAAGCAGCATCTTAAACAATGTGGTCTTACCACTGCCGTTACGACCCATCAAGACAAACTTATCCCCATACTGCAATAAGCCGTTTGCATTTTTAAGTACAGACTTTCTTCCGTAGGACTTTTCAAGTTGTTCAAAGACGGCTACTCGGCGTCCAGACCGATCCAGCGAATCAACTGCAAATTCTGCCTGACGCCGCTCCAAAATGGGACGCTTGATCCTTTCCATTCGTTCCAGTGATCGGCGCATGGAAGCTGCTCTCTTGAAAAATTTTTCATTGTCACCGTTTCTACCCCATTCTTCTAACTGCCTAATAGTTTCATTCATCTTTTTGATCTTCTTTTGTTGTTCTTGATAATCGTTGAATTGTTGTAACAGCCTCTCTTCCTTCTCCTTCATATAATCTGTATATCCACCATCCGAAGTGAATGCTTCTCCATCTTCTATTTCAATAGTCTTTGAGATTACACGGTCGAGAAAGTAACGGTCATGAGAAATAATGACGCATGTCCCATTATAATCTTGTAAATAAGATTCCAGCCATTCAGTCCGGGCCAAGTCGAGATGATTCGTCGGTTCATCAAGCAACAACAGCTCTGGCTTTACGATCAGCTGAGATGCCAATATCACACGGGTCTGCTCACCTCCAGATAAGGAACTAAACCGAAGTTGATATGCATCTTTCGAAATATCTAGTCCTGAAGCCACTTGATCGATGATCGCATCCATCTCATATCCACCTTCACGTTCAAAGCGTTCTTGAAGAGAGGCATATTTCCTAAGCAGTTGTTCAAGCTTATTATCATTTCCGACATAGAGAGGATCGCCCATCATCTGTTCCAGCTCCGATATTTGGCAGCGACACTCACCTAATTCCTTTAGGCCCTCTGTCAAAACATCGAATACGGTACAATGCTCATCAATGGATGGAACTTGAGCTAGATAACCGATCTTTGTATTTCTCCTAATCATCAACTGTCCTTCGTCTGGGACCAACTTACCCGCAATAAGACGCATAAGGGTTGATTTCCCGCTTCCATTACAGCCTATTAACCCGACCTTCTCACCTTCTTTAATTTCAAAATGAATATGGTCAAGCACAAGGTTCGCGCCATAGTACTGTGTTAATTCCTTAGCGTTTATTAATATCATAATTGAGGTTCCTCCTATTTATGGAGAAGACCTTACTGCAACACAAAAAAGGCCGCAGAGCAAGCTCCGCGGCCTTTTCCAAACAAGACGTAAACCTTTCTAAGGGTTTACTCCGTGTGGGCAGGTAGGTGACTTCTCGCAATGGTACAATCCGTATTATTCAAATTGGACAGACTTCTCCCGTTGTAAGAAAAAGTGTGAACAATGCCAGCCATAGCAAGCGGCAGCCGGCTAATACAGTTGTTAACCATCTCGATATTCATCCTACCTCACCTCCCCATATCATAATTGTTCTGAATATAGCACAAATATAAATCAGATGCAATAAGTGGAAATGCTTTTAAGAATTAGACATTAACTAATGACAGTCAAAAAAAAAAACCGCTAGCGGCTTCGTAGCACCGCTAACAGTTCCTCCATCTCTTCCGGCAAAGGTGCCGTGAATTCCATATATTCGTTCGAGGTTGGGTGGATGAATCCAAGAACAGCAGCATGAAGTGCCTGTCCGTTCATTTTAAGCCCCTTACTCTTACCATACACCGGATCTCCCACTAGTGGGTGTCCTATATACTTCATATGCACACGAATCTGATGAGTCCGACCCGTTTCCAGCTTTAATTCAAGCAAACTATAGTCCCCGAATCGCTCTACGACAGTAAAATGGGTTACCGCATGTTTACTATTTCGATCAGTCACCATATAAAGCTTCCGATCATGGGGATCTCTACCTATAGGTGCATCCACCGTTCCCTGATCATGACTGATATTACCATGCACTAATGCATAATAGCGTCGGGTGACACTATGCTCCTTCAATTGAGCAGCAAGTGATGCATGGGCTTTATCATTCTTCGCGGCCATAATCAATCCAGACGTATCCTTATCGATTCGGTGGACAATACCAGGGCGAAGCTCTCCATTAATACCGGATAAATCTTTACAATGGTGCATAAGCGCATTGACGAGTGTCCCTGATGGATGACCTGGAGCAGGGTGTACAACCATACCTCTAGGCTTATTCACAACGATCAGATCACTGTCTTCATAAGCAACATTAAGTGGTATATCCTCCGGTGTAATTTCGACCCCCGCTACCTCAGGAATGACAAGTGAAATTCGATCTCCTGCATTCAGTTTATAATTCGACTTCACTTGATTGTCATTGACCTTCAAATGCCCATCGGCTATCCATAACTGAACTTGTGAGCGTGACGCCTCTTCACCCAGCGCCTCCGCTATGTATTTATCAATTCTTGCTTTAGCATCTTCGGATTCTACAGTCCATTCATGGTCATTTATATCTTGTTGAAATTCATCTTCTAGTCTTTTGCCATCGTGCAAAATTATTCATTCCCTTCCTTACCGGAACTCTGTTGACCTGAACGTGCTTGTTCGCGCTTCCCATCCAGTATGGTGTCCAAAATGATCAATCCCACACCAATGACAATACAAGAATCAGCGATATTAAAGATTGGGAACGTATAAGTTCCAAACGTGAATTGGAGGAAATCTACAACCTCTCCCATCACAAGGCGATCAATGAAGTTCCCTAGTGCACCACCCAGAACAAGTGCAAGCGCTACGGGTAGCAATTTGCGACCTTCAGCAGTCACTTTTCTCATATACCAGATGATACCGACAACGACCAGAACAGTCACAACAATGAAGAACCATATCTGATCCTGCAAAATGCCAAATGCTGCCCCGCGATTACGACTTGATGTGATGACGAAAAAATCTCCGATCACTGGAATCTGCTCATACAATTCAAGCCGGGTTGCGATCAAATATTTAATTCCCTGATCGACGAGGAATACAATAAGCGCAATTAAATAATAGGCCACAGTAACTTGTCACTCCGATCTTGTCTAGTGCGAAAAAAAACACCCCACCATTCAAATGGAGTTTGCCCTTATTGTAGCACAGCAACTTTGAAATCGTCCATTCCCGTCCAATAAGGTGAACATTTTCCGTCTCTAAAATTGTCCATTAACGCGCACTATATAGATAGGATCAAGCGGTCTGCAACAAGACCTGAAAGGAGCTGTCCATGTCACACTTATCAGAAAAGCAAATGAAACAGCTACATCGCCAACTACTTGACCGTAAAGCCGAACTAGAACGTCTGAATAGCAATGATAATCATGGCTTAAGTGTAGCCGAACGCGATACTACCGGCGAACTGTCACATATTGATAATCATCCTGCCGATCTTGCAACAGAGCTATACGAACGGGAAAAAGATGTCGGGCTTCAGGATCTGGCCGAACTTCAATTGCAGCGTGTTCTGTCCTCATTAGAGTCGATGGATGATGGTCAGTACGGGACGTGTGTTGTCTGTGGAAAACCCATTCCATTCGAACGTTTGCAAGCAATTCCTGATACGATGTACTGTATCAAGGATACACCTCGCAAGGAGCTATCGCATAATCGACCGGTTGAAGAAGAGTTTCTTCACCCTCCATTTGGACGTTCCAGTCTGGATGAACATGAGTATTCCGGATTTGATGGGGAGGATGCACTTCAAATCCTTGAAAGCATGGGCAGTTCCAATTCACCAGCAATGGCTGAGAACCCTAATGTATCTAGCTACAATGAGATGGACTTTGAAGATAACGATGACCAGGGCGGATTTGTAGAGATCTACGAGAACTTTGTAGCTACAAATATTGATAATACAGAAGTATTCATCGTCCGCGGCGATCAATACTACGATTACTTGAATAAAGGCGAGGGAACCTTCCTTCTCGACCCTTATGCGGATCCAGGAGATGACGATCCTTTAGAATAAGGACAATGTGGCTTTTTCATTATTAAGTGCGGTTTCAGTTTCTCGGCTGATTCCGCTTTTTCATTTTTACTAAGTCGAATTTCGCTCCGTTTATCCCAACTCCAGCTGTCTTTGAACAATACGTACGATATCGGCAATATAATCACCGATTATTGGAAGATTCAACGCACCGAGCGCTTGAAGAAAATAAATAATGGTCGCAGCAAAAAAAGTAAAACCAATCGCGATCCCTACGCCTTTTGCCGATCCTGCCAGTAGATTCAACCAGATCAGCTTCCACGGTCTGTTTAGCAACTGGGTATAGTCTGCAATGCGAGATTTCTCTAACTGTGCTGCAATCTTCTCCGTAAGTATATACATTTTACTGAGTTGATCTTTTTCCTCCTCAAGTTGATGGGATTCATTCTCAAGCTTTTGCGGTTTATCGATTTTCTTCCCCATGGTTCATCGACTCCTTTTCTAACTAAATCTTTATTTATTCTCATGTGACCATATTCGCAAAATCCCTCTCGTTCTCCCCATATTTTTGATATTATGCAACAAAATCATTCTTACCATTCAATTACAACATAAAAAAACCATCAGCTCCGAGATAATATCCCGAAGCCGATGGCTTTAGTTAATCTTATATCTAGATGCTACTTAAATAGCGATCTGTCTACTAGCCGATATGAATACCGATCGTTTTACCGCCCAGTTCAACAATCTCCATACCTTCTTTTTGTCCAAAATGAACCTCTGTCACAAGCACATTATCGCGCAGAACGCTGTCATATGCGGTAATGGATGCTTGAAGCTCTTCATCAGCATGAAGGGTCAAAACTACACGTTTCTCGATCGGCAGATCAAGCTTTTTCCGCGTATCCTGCACAGCACGGACCACTTCACGCACCCAACCTTCTTGCTCTAGCTCAGGCGTGATATCAGTATTGAGAGCTACGGTCAAACCATAACCAGATGCAGAAGCGAAACCTTCCTTCGCCTGCTTCTCGATTAGAAGCTCTTCAGCTGTAATCTGCAGCTCTTCTCCTTCTGGTGAAGTCACATTGACACCACCATTTTGAACGACAGTGCGAGTTTCTTCACTGGACATGCCTTTAAGGAAGCCCTGTAGGAAGCCAATATTCTTTCCGTATTTTTTACCTGCGATTTTCAAATTCATCTTCAACGTAAAGTCTACAAAACCGCTATCGCTAGTCTCAACGATAATCTGTTTTACATTGATCTCTTCTTTGATGATGTCTTCATAATCTGCTAGATCAAAGTCACGGTCCATTGAAACGATAAGCTCAGACAATGGCTGACGTGTCTTAATCGCTGTTTCATTACGAACGTTACGAGCAAGCTCTACAATCTGACGAGCCGTTTCCATGTTCTGCTCAAGCGTCTTATCGATCATGGACTCATCCGCTTGTGGATAATCAGCCAAATGAACGCTTTCTCCTCCACCCAGATTCACGAAAATATCTTCGGAGAGCATTGGTGTGAACGGAGCCATAAGCTTCGACAACGTCAGAAGCACATGCGTAAGTGTTCCGTATGCTGCCAATTTATCTTCTCCAAGTCCACTGCCCCAGAAGCGATCACGCGACCGGCGGATATACCAGTTACTCAGCTCATCCACATAGGACTCAATCGCTTTTGCAGTATTCAAGAAGTCATTCACTTCAAGACCTTTGTTCACGCCTTGGATCAAACTGTTCAGACGAGATAGAATCCAGCGGTCCAACTTGTTGTTTGATGGCTTAAACTCATGTTCGGCTGGATCGTAGCCGTCGATGCCTGCATATAGCGTCAAGAAAGCGTGAGTGTTAACCAATGTATCAATGACTTTAGACTTCGCTTCGCCTACGATCCCTTTGGAGAAACGTTTGCTGTTCCAAGGAGCGCTATCAGCGAGAAGAGCCCAACGGAATGCATCTGTTCCGTACTCGTTAATGATTTCCCAAGGATCGATAACATTTCCTTTGGATTTGGACATCTTCTGTCCATTCTCATCCAAAATATGTCCTGTAGCCATAACTGCTTTATACGGCGCTTTGCCTGTAAAGAGTGTGGATACCGCCAAGAGACTGTAGAACCAGCCACGTGTCTGGTCGATTCCTTCACAGATCATATCTGCCGGGAATTGCTGATCAAACTTGCTCTCTTCTTCGAACGGATAGTGGTACTGTGCAAAAGGCATGGAGCCGGAATCAAACCATACATCAATTACTTCTGATGTACGTTCCATGACGCCTTCACAGTGAGGGCATTTCACCTTAACCTCATCCACATAAGGTTTATGCAGTTCTAAATCCTCGGGTACATCACCGATTGCATGCTCACGAAGCTCTGCAATGCTATGTGGTGCAAACTGGTGCTCGCCGGATTCACATACCCATACGTTCAGCGGTGTTCCCCAGTATCGGTTACGGCTAATGTTCCAGTCTACGAGGTCCTCTAGGAACTTACCGAAACGTCCATCACGCACATGCCCTGGATACCAGGTAACAGCGTTATTGTTCGCAATCAGTTGGTCCTTAACCGCAGTCGTCTCAATGAACCAGCTCTCCATCGCATAATAGAGAAGCGGAGATTTACAACGCCAGCAGAATGGATAGCTGTGCTCGTATTTCTCTTTGCTGTACAACAAGCCTTTTTCGGAAAGAGACTTCACGATATCAAGGTCGCAATCTTTTACAAAACGTCCCGCAAAATCGGTTACCTCATCGGTATAACGGCCTTGAGCGTTCACAACACTTACGAAGCTAATGCCATTCTCACGGCAGACACGATAGTCATCTTCACCATGTGCAGGTGCCAAATGCACGATACCCGTACCACTTGCATCTGTTACGAACGAAGCTCCAACGATGACGTTTGATTTTTCAGCCTTAACAAACGTAAATGGTGGAGTGTAAGTCTGACCTACAAGCTCTGATCCTTTTAGTGTCGAAAGGACTGTATGATCACCTTTCATAACCTTCTCTACCAGATTACTTGCAACGATGTACACACCATCTTCTTGCTGAACACGGGCATAATCCATATCTGGGTTAACGGCCAGTGCAACGTGAGAAGGAAGTGTCCAAGGTGTTGTCGTCCAAGCCAGTACATATTCACCAGTACCATCAAGCTTGAACTTCGCTGTAGCACTCAGGTCTTTAACATCCTCATACCCTTGAGCAACCTCGTGGGAGCTAAGAGTCGTCTGACAGCAAGGGCAATATGGACTTACACGGTGACCGCGATAGAGCAGGCCTTTGTCGTGAATCGTAGCAAGGATATTCCACACGCTCTCGATATAATTATTCTCTAGTGTAATGTATGGGTTATCAAGGTCTGTCCAGTAGCCGATCGCTTCTGTAAGTTCACGCCACTTGTGCTCATACTCGAACACACTTGCCTTACACTTCTTAATGAATGCTTCAACGCCATAATTCTCAATCTCTTGCTTACCAGAAATACCGAGCTGCTTCTCAACACCAAGCTCAACTGGAAGTCCATGTGTATCCCAGCCTGCTTTACGAATAACGTGATAGCCCTTCATCGTCTGGTAGCGACCAACAAAGTCTTTGATTACACGGCCAAGTACATGCCCGATATGAGGAGCTCCATTCGCCGTCGGAGGACCTTCATAAAATACATAATTCGGTTTCCCCTCGCGGTACTGCATTGTTTTCTTAAACGTATCTTCTTCATTCCATTTTTGTAGGATGCGGAGCTCTCTTACCCGCGCTTTCTCTTTGACATCTACTCTGTTCATCATGATCTTCCTTTCTTTATGCTGAGGGTTAGATCTAACCCTCTTGCCTTCCTCGGGAGAAAAATTGGCAAATAAAAAAGGCCCCATCCCCAAAGGGACGAGAACCTAGCTCGCGTGACCACCCTAATTTCGCTTTCGTACAGTCAGTTCCTATCGAACTCTGCACAAAAGACGACACCTCAAGTCCATGTCTTCTAAGACACGGAGCCGATATAACGTTCGGCTGACGGTTCTGCCTACTCACGCTTAGGGGCGATTTCAGCTTCACTTCTCCGGGAGGATCTTCC
Organism: Paenibacillus sp. FW507-14B1B; assembly: GCF_058781425.1. NCBI lineage: Bacteria > Bacillati > Bacillota > Bacilli > Caryophanales > Paenibacillaceae > Paenibacillus > Paenibacillus sp. FW507-14B1B. The sequence continues at coordinate 1,463,548 of NZ_JBYSWS010000001.1, forward strand.
GTAAGGTCTGAACATTGGCTTTCAGCAGGATGCCAACTCTCTGAGGATACAGTTTCCTGACGTACTATTCCCATCAACGAATTCGTATGCAAATCATAATATGTTATTAGTTATAGACTCTTTCTGAAAAAAAGTCAACATGGTATTGCCCATTGCCTTAGTAAACTTCTTTAGGCTCCAGACTTGGCTCACGACTCTCTAGTGACTCCCAACCGTCATGCTTCAACAGTTCCAATTGAGCTTCTACCAAAGAGCGGAAGCGTGTCCGATAGATGGATGCTTGTTTCTTGAGTTCTTCCACTTCAAGCGAAACTTTGCGTGATTTGCTTAGAGCCTCGTTAATGATCCGGTCTGCATTCTTCTCGGATTCCTTAACAATCAGCTGTGCTTCCTTCTTCGCGTTGTTCTTCAACTCATCTGCCGCTTCCTGTGCGACGATAATGGTTTTGGATAGTGTGTCCTCAATGTTAACGAAATGATCCAATCTCTCTTGCAAAGACATTAATTGGTTGTGCAATTCCTTGTTCTCACGGATTACACTTTCATAATCTTTAATGACTTGATCCAAAAACTCATTAACCTCGTCCTCATCGTAACCACGGATACGGCGGGCAAACTCTTTATTATGTATGTCCAGCGGTGTTAATGGCATGATGTGCACCTCCTAAGAATATGGCTTCGCATGACGGTTTGAACCGCTGCTCGAAGCCGAACCACCCGCCTGTAACACAAGCGGTCAACAGATGTATCGGCATAATCTCACAAAATGATTACTACCAAAATATTGAAAAACCTTACATTAATATTCATTGTAGAACGTTTCGACAAAAAAACGGCAAATCCTTCAAACGATTCAGGTAAATTTACCGACCTTGACGCGGTATCGCCCTTTCTTTGTCAATCCTCCCGTTTCCAATACTTTAAAACGGCCGAAGCCTTGTATGGAAACCATATCTCCATCCTTAAGCATGGTCGAAGGATCCTCTGCTACTTTCCAATTGACACGGCAACGGCCTGCCTTGATGGGGACAACCATCTTCGTGCGGCTCATTCGGTGCACATCACTTGCTATACCATCCAGACGAAGTGATGCTACCGTCAGCTCCATTACCTCAAGATTAGATTCTTTCACTTTCAATTCCTGTATAGGCAGAAGCTCTGTCATCACATGCACACGGTGTACCTGATTAAGATTCATGTGAAGATAACTACCTATGTCTTCAGCTACAACGACATGGCAACCATCATCTAATACATGAATGTCCCCAATCTTTGATCGTTTAATACCAAGACCAAGCACCGATCCCATGTAATCCCCATGCTCCAGAGCAAGAAACTTCTGATCTCCTGAAGTAATACCCAGTACTTTAAGTCCCATATCTTCATCACTGAGATCCCTATAATCTGGAGCAACTAAAGCTCGTACACGCTCTGCATCAGGATACCCTCCGCTATAAACCGCATGAACATCCGGATGACGGTTAACGAGGCTTTCTAAAATAAACCGCTGGCGGGGATCCAGGAAATCTGTCAGCTTCATCTCATGGTACTGCCCCGCGTTCACGACCCATTCCCATGCTCTGTCAACAAACTCCCGTTCATCCCGGTGAAAGTGTTCGTATATTTCTAGTTGCATCGCTTAAATCCTTTCTAGCGCAAGAAGAAACCGAGTACGCCGTATACGCCACTTTGTGCCAATTGAAGTACGAATAACGCTATGATTGGAGAAATGTCAATCATACCCATGATTGGTGGGATGAAACGGCGGAATGGTGCGAGATAAGGCTCTACCAACTTACCAAGCAACTCTCCAATAAAACTCTCACGTACATTCGGTAGCCATGACATTAACACATACACAAGTATCATGTAAAAATAAATCTGAAATAAAACACCTACTAAAGCATAAATATTAGCCGTCAAAGCCTAAGTCACCTCATTCTGTTGTAATCTTGCTCGTCTGCTAAAATCTCGGTGATCGAACCCTGGATCTCAACGGTATCCGGCGTGCAAAGAAAGATGTTGCCACCCACTTTGGAAATGCCTCCACCAAGTGCATATACAGTTCCACTAAGAAAATCTATAATACGCAGTGCTTGATCGTTACGGACACGTTGCAGATTAACGACAACCGTGCGGAAAGACCGCAGATGATCCGCGATATCCTGAGCCTCATCATAAGAACGGGGCTCTACGAGGACAACCTTTACATTTTTCTGTGAATGTATACTTACCACATTGCCACCCTTAGCATTTTTACGATTCTCGAACGGCGGTGTTTCCACCGGCTCTTCTTGCGAAGCAAGTACTTCTCGTTCGACAACCTCTTCTTCATCCTGCAATCCAAGGAAATTCATAAACCGGTTCATCACGCCCATTGTCACTCCTCCTCTTTTCCAACTAATATCGAGCCCAGACGCACCCAGGTTGCCCCTTCTTCAATAGCCACTTCGAAATCATTAGACATCCCCATGGATAATTCAGTAATCGGCTCCGGCGTAAGCGCCTGAAGGTTCAGCTCATCTCTTAGTTGCCTTAATCCACGGAATACGGGTCTCGTATCCTCTGCAGATGATTCAAAAGGGGCCATGGTCATAAGCCCGATTACATTGACATGCTTCAAGCGGTTGATTTCTTTAAGAAAAGAAGCCGCCTGTTCAGGCTGCAGACCATACTTCGTTGCTTCACCTGAAATATTCACCTGCATAAATGCAGAGACTTGTACATCCAGGGCAGCTGCTTTCTTCTCCAGTTCATTAGCAAGAGATAGTCGATCTAGCGAATGAATATATTGAAATTTACCGATCACATCTTTGACCTTATTCGTCTGGAGATGACCGATAAAATGCCATATCCCTCGTTCACCAAGAGCACGCCATTTCTCTTCGGCAGTCTGCCAGCGATTCTCCCCGATATGACGAATGCCATGATCCAATACAGCTGCGGTCATGTCAACCGAGACGTATTTGGTTACTGCGATCACACCCACCTCATCCCGGTTCCTTCCGCTTCTGCGGCAAGCTTCCGACACCTGCTGTTCCACTTGACTAATGCGCTCTTTCAAACTCAAGGGAGACTCACCTCTTTCTCATTCCAATCCAGCTCGCCATACGCCCTGTCGTACCTTCGTCCTTACGGTATGAAAAGAATAAATCGTTACGACAGCTTGTACACCAAGAAGTACATTCGATATGATCCGTCATTATTCCTGCTTTTATCATAATGTGTCTGTTTATTTCTTTCAAGTTGAGCATATATTTACCGTTTCCCTTGTCGACGTAAAGTAAAGCTGAGTCTATGTTATTACCCTCTACAGTCAACCCTAAATCGTTAACCTTGGACATCACTTTATCGTCTACCTCATAGCAGCACTGGCCAATAGAAGGTCCTATAGCTGTTCTAATGTCTTTAGGAGAACTTCCAAACTCACTCGTCATCTCCTCGATCATCCGGCTCGCTATGCCTGCTACAGTCCCTTTCCAGCCTGCGTGAGCCAGTCCAACGACCTCTTTAACCGGATCCCAAAAATACAAAGGCACACAGTCAGCATAATAGGAAGCCAGCAGCACACCCGGAGTATTCGTTAGCAATCCATCTGTATCTTGAATCGCTGATTGCCGATCCAGACTCCCTCTTCCACGCTCGGATGGCCCAACCACAGCAATTTCACTACGATGAACTTGTTCACCACAGGTCCAATCCTCAAGCGAGAAACCAAGCATTTCAGCTGTACGTCTCCGGTTCTCGATCACGTCTTCCTGATTATCTCCTACATGGAGAGCCAAATTAAGACTATTATAAGGAGCCGCGCCTACACCGCCATCTCGCCCACTAAAGCCGGCCGTGAGACCGGCTCTTTCATCTTTCCACGATTCCAGCATAAACAAGCTTGGTCCCTGCTGGTCTTGCTTCACAAACGGTTCCATGTTATTCACCTCTACATCAGTGTAACAGAAAAGCGTCCGCCGATACATTTTCTAAGCTAAAAGCTCTCCTCCAAGGGTCCATTACTGACAACAGCTTTAATAAGTTCTTCGGTCTCCACGCTCAGGACGCTCAAGATATCCTATAGGCTCCTGCTCATCAGATACTTTCCTGACTTCCTCCATCTTCACCAGCACCACGTCTGAACCGATCTTCACGATATTCCGCCATGGGATGACAAGGTCGCTTCCGCCCCCAAACAGCCCCATGAATTTCCCATAACTCGGTACAACAATGGCTTCAATGCGCCCTTGCCTTAAATCAAGCTCCAGATCACTTACCTGACCAAGTCTTTTGCCATCAATAATATTGATGACATCTTTAGTTTGAAAGTCGGAAATTTTCATCATTTTCCCCACCATCTGATTATCGGATATCACCGTCATCACACCCTAGATGTACTATATTTCAATATATGTAGGCAGCCCGCAAAATAACTACTTTTTTAAGACAAAGAAAAAACGACCCCTATAAAAGGGATCGTGTTGTAGTTCCATTCCAGTTACGACACATTACGTTTTAACATGTTTCTGCATTTGTTTGATAGCTGATTTCTCAAGACGTGAAACTTGAGCCTGCGAAATACCGATCTCGTCAGCGACTTCCATTTGAGTCTTTCCTTCGTAAAAACGCATGGACAAAATCATTTTTTCACGCTGTCCCAGCTTATGCATTGCTTCACGGAGTGCAATCTCCTCAATCCAGGAAATATCTTTGTTCTTATCATCACTGATCTGATCCATTACGAAAATAGGGTCTCCACCATCGTTATAAATCGGTTCAAATAAAGAAACAGGATCCTGAATGGCATCAAGTGCAAACACAACGTCTTCTTTCGGAACATTCAGTGCCTCGGAAATTTCAAAAATGGTCGGTTCACGTGAATTCAAATTCGTAAGCTGATCCCTAACCTGCAGCGCTTTATAAGCGATATCTCTTAAGGACCTTGATACACGAATCGGATTATTGTCCCTTAAGTAGCGGCGTATTTCTCCGATAATCATCGGTACAGCGTAGGTGGAGAACTTAACGTTTTGTGATAGATCGAAATTATCAATGGCTTTCATAAGGCCGATGCATCCCACCTGGAACAGGTCATCCACAAATTCACCGCGATTATTAAAACGCTGAATGACACTAAGCACCAATCTCAAGTTACCGTTAACCAATTTTTCTCTAGCCAAAAGTTCGTTGTTCTGCTGTAAGGAATGAAAAAGTTCTCTCATCTCCACATTCGTCAGAACCGGCAATTTTGCCGTATCCACACCACAAATCTCAACTTTGTTTCGGGTCATGATGACTAACCTCCCAAGGAGAAACATTACTGTACATTATCTCCCTGGGTCTTTATTTTATTCCTGACCTTTTCCAGTTAAACCATCTTGTTGAATTCTTTACGCAGTCGTTTTATTATCCGCTTTTCCAATCGGGAAATGTAGGATTGTGAGATTCCAAGCATATCTGCCACGTCTTTTTGCGTCTTTTCTTCCCCGTCCTGAAGACCGAAACGAAGCTCCATAATCATGCGTTCCCTGTCGCTCAATTTATCAAGTGCTTTTTGCAAAAGTTTACGATCTACCTGTTCCTCGATATTCCGGCCAATCGTATCATTTTCCGTTCCCAACACATCAGATAAAAGGAGCTCATTTCCATCCCAATCTATGTTTAAGGGTTCGTCGAACGATACCTCACTACGTGTTTTACTATTTCTTCGCAGGTACATTAGGATCTCATTCTCGATACAACGCGAAGCGTATGTAGCTAATTTGATTTTTTTCTCTGGGTCAAAAGTATTTACCGCTTTTATTAATCCAATAGCTCCGATGGAGACCAGATCCTCAATGTTAATCCCTGTGTTCTCGAATTTACGAGCGATATAAACGACTAGTCTGAGATTCCGTTCAATGAGCATTGCGCGAATAGCAGCGTCTCCGGACGGAAGCTTTTGAAGGAGAAACTCCTCTTCTTCTCTAGTCAGTGGAGGAGGCAGTGCTTCACTACCACCGATATAATAGATTTCCTGACTTTTTAATCCCAGTAAGAATAAAACACGATAATACTGCAGCTGTAACGTTAATCTCCATTTTACAGGCATCTCTTATCCTCCTAAAAGTTTTCCGAAGGAAAACTAACTTCGTAAGCGTAATCCTAGTTTCCCAAGGGGAAACTAACTTCGTAAGCGTTATCCACAGATCATCTCTCAAAGCAGGGCTACACGAGATTCTCCTGCATATCGAGATATTCTGTGTCCGTGCATTCAACCAACCTTCCCTCTCCCTCTGTTAGACTCGGATGAATGATTGCCTGGTAGGCTCCTTCTCCTGAGAGTGTGCCCCCATCAAACCCAATAAGCACCTTCGTAGAAACATACTCCTTGCCCCCGAGTTCAATCCGTACAGTGTCAGGTTTAATCGCTAGCATAAATGCCGCTCCGCGATTCACTCCGCGATACGGTACGAGCCTTAACCGATCCTGCCAGATGAAATCATTATCCCCGAGTTCCATAATGAGTTTGTCCGGTTCACCCTCCGCCAGCTTTTTACACCACGCTTCAGGAAGTTCAGATTCCCATAAGATAGCCTCCATCACCATCACTGGCGTTCGTGTTAACGGATCACTCAACTGATTTCCAGTATCAAGCAATCCAGTGCACATAATCGTCTTATCACCAATACATACAGTGACGTGTCCCATTAGATGCTCGCGATTTTCAACTTGACGCCGATTGGTCTGCACAGCTTTAAAGACTAAAATCACAACAAAAAAAGCAATACAAGCAAACCAAAATCCAACCTTTAATTCGAACGTAAGCCCGCCCGAGGCTGTATACCAGATTCCGCTAAAAAGTTCTCCCGAATTTTGCATCAAATAATGAATACCAATAATACCTCCAGCGGCTGCAAAGTTTACCATGTAGAATGACGCTAAGTTTCGCATGTAACTTTGCAAGCTGATAAACCCGAAGGCAATCCACAACATCATTAAAGAAAGCCCGAACTTGATCAGAAAAGTAAATAAGAACGTCAAATCCGGCACGAACATCATCACCACGTACAGTGCACCTACTGCTGCCGATAGAGAGAGTCTCCACCACTTCGGCTTTAATCTCCTCATCCAAGCTGTGAGAGCAAGCAATATACCATCGATGAGCAGGTTTGCTAGAAAGATTAAATCGATATAAACAACCAGGGTCTTCACCCGCCTAGCCGGAATCTTTCCGGGGTTATTGTTGTTCTGAGCTGTGGGAGATGATTTTAGTATAAGAAGAATAGAAATCAAAGTCTGTCTAAACCTGTGGGTTGTCCACCGACTATTTTTGTCGATGTGAGGCAGTTTATAGAGGTCTTTCAGAATTTAGATATAGAAAGATGGGCGGAAGGGACATCAAATCGGTATGAAAAATCGAAAAAAGCCCGCTCTCTCCTAAGAGAGAAACGGGCTTTCGATAAATTAATCGTTGTTGCGGGAGCGATTGCGAAGGAATGTCGGAATATCCAGTTGATCATTGTTTCCCTGATTTCCGAATGGTCTCAGGTTCACATTACTCTTGTCGGTCTGTTGTTGAGGTTGGCTTTGGCCTTCACCTTGTGATACAGGACGACGTCCTGGTTGAGGTGGTGCTTGCATAGGCTTGCTTTCGAAGCCAGTAGCAATAACCGTTACCTTAATCTCTTCCTTCATATTCTCTTCGATAATCGCACCGAAGATCATATTCACTTCTGGATCGGACGCAGAAGTGACAATTTCTGCAGCTTCATTGACCTCATAGAGAGACAAATTCGCCCCACCTGTAATATTCATAATGACTCCCCGTGCACCTTCGATCGAAGTTTCGAGGAGTGGACTCATAATCGCTTTACGCGCAGCTTCAGCCGCACGGTTCTCACCCGTAGCCATACCAATACCCATGAGCGCTGAACCACGCTCAGTCATGATAGTCTTAACATCGGCAAAGTCAAGGTTGATGAGACCGGGTACAGCGATCAAGTCCGAAATACCTTGTACCGCTTGTCTAAGAACATTATCCGCTTCACGGAATGCTTCGAGCATAGGCGTCTTCTTGTCTACGATCTCTAGCAAACGATCATTCGGAATAACGATCAATGTATCAACTTTCTCTTTCAGAGCCTCTATACCAAGCTCTGCATGAGAAGAACGTTTACGGCCTTCAAATGTGAACGGGCGAGTGACAACACCTACTGTCAATGCGCCACACTCTTTCGCGATTTCAGCGATAACTGGAGCTGCACCAGTACCTGTTCCGCCACCCATACCAGCTGTGACAAAAACCATGTCAGCACCTTTCAGTGTGTTCATGATCAGGTCGCGAGACTCTTCTGCTGCCTTTTTACCTACTTCAGGATTCGCACCAGCACCAAGTCCACGTGTCAGCTTGTCTCCAATTTGCAATTTATGCTCGGACTTCGCAAGATGTAGTGCTTGCGCATCCGTATTCACCGTTATAAATTCGACGCCTTGGACGCCGTTTTCAATCATGCGGTTAACTGCATTACTACCGCCGCCACCTACCCCAATTACTTTAATCTGGGCCAGGCTCTCCATTTCAAAATCAAATTCCAACATCTAATCCATCTCCCCCTCAATGTGCGCGGATGGCACGTCCACTGTCAAATGAACCCGCTATATAAACTCGCTGAACATATTTTTTAAACGTTCGATAAATCCCGGCTTCTGGCTGCTGCTTTCCTGTGTTGCTGCGGCAGGATTTTGCTTCACGCGGTTCACCGGTTTTTTTGTATTATTGCTACTGTTTCCTCCACTCGGACGTACTCGTACGTTCCGAATCGCATTATGGAGAATTCCGACTCCACTGCAATATCCTGGGTCGCGTACGCCGATAAAATCGGGAACAGCAATCCGGACAGAAGTCGCCAGTTCGGCTTGTGCCACCTCTAGCACTCCAGGCATGGACATTGTACCACCAGTAAGTATATAACCTCCTGGAAGCTCACTGTAACCTAGGCGCTTAATTTCTTGGCGTACCAATTGAAAAATTTCTTGGACACGAGGCTCAATAATTGCTGCGAGATCCTCTTGAGTAAATTCCTTATCCACATTGCTTCCAATCCGTGTTACTTTGAACATCACTTCCGGAGCTGCGTTATCCATTAACGCGCATCCGTATTTCAACTTTACCTTCTCAGCTTGGTCTGTAAGTGTCCGAAGTCCATAAGCAATATCATTTGTTACAAAATCTCCACCAATTGGCAGTGTAGATGTTGCTGATATGCTTCCTCCCTCGAATACGGCAAGCGTTGTAGATCCTGCTCCAATATCAACCAGAACAGATCCCATCGTCTTCTCGTCCTTCGATAGTGCAAGCTGTCCCGCTCCGAGTGGAATGAGTACGAGGTCTTTCACTTTAAGGCCAGACTTTTCCACACAGCGTAACAAATTATGTATGGCCGTTTTGGCACCTGTAATAATTGTTGCTTCTACCTCAAGACGTACGCCAATCATTCCACGTGGATCAGAAATCCCTTCTAATCCATCTACCACAAACTGTCTTGCAACTACATCGATAATTTCCCGATCCGGAGGTAATGCAACAACTTCGGCTGCTTTAAGCACCCGATCGATATCATCCTCACCAATTTCCCGATCCTCGTTCGATACTGCCACTACACCGTGGCTCGATTGAAGTCCAATATGATTCCCAGAAATGCCGACGTACACTTCGGATATTTGAATTTCAACCATACGCTCCGCATGGTCAACGGCACTGCGAATGGATTGTACGGTCTGATCGATATCTACAATTGCACCTTTTCGAATTCCCTCCGAGTCGGCAGATCCAACTCCAATAATATTAAAGGTTCCATTATTAATTTCCCCAATAATAGCACGAACTTTGGATGTACCGATGTCCAAACTAACAATGATGTCATTGTTGCTCAAGCTCTGGCACCTCCTGTTTCTCTCATTAGTAAATTATTAATATAATAACACTTTTCTACTTATTCAACACGCACGGGGCTTTCCCTCTTTTTTCTACAATTTTTTTAGTGCCAACATCTGCTAGAATATGCCCAAAAAGTCAGAGAAAAAAGAGGGAGCAGGTTGAGGTGTTAATACGTTTAATTGTAACATTTCTTCCTACTCCTGAGTAGGGGGCTCTTCGGCCCCCTGCTCTAGTTTCTCTGGCTTAAAAGGCTCATAGGAATCTGCCTCGAGCATCGTAATAATGCCGGGCTGTTCCATCTCAATCACCTGATTAAGATATTCGACTTTGTCACGCAACAGAGAGACCGCAGTAATCACTTCGAATTTAGAACGAGTATATAGTTTAATACGGTCAGGAAAAGAAGGAGTTGGCGATGGTAAAATCTCAGAAATGTCAGAAGTCATACTGTTAGGTATATCGGCTAATACTTTGCTTAGTTTAGCTTTGTTTGGATCCTTCGGATCCCACTGCGTCAAAATAGGCTTTTCAACAGCAATTCCGCTGGCGGAAACTGGAATTGACTTGCCGTTAGCTAATATCGCCTGCAAACTTCCATTGTTAGCCAGTTCATAGGCTACCGTCGGAAATTCAACAACATTAACATTAACTACCCCAGGAAACTGCTTGTCTACTTCCACCGTTTCAATGGTTCCTAACGCTGCTAAATTCTCTTTCACTTTCTCCGCATCCACACTGAAGTACTGCACTCCAATAGCAAGCCCCGCTTTTTCCTTGAGTTGCTCCTCCGTATTAAACGTATTTCCTGTAAAGTGAATCTCGCTAATTTTACTGACAGGTGAACGGAAAAATAACACAATTAGTAAAGCTAGAAAAAGAAGCATTAAAATAAATATAATCTTTCTACCACTTCTCATTTTAGGCCTGTCCTCTTTCAGAACAGGAATTTGATTCTTTGGCATATCCTCTCTCTCCAGAAAGACCTGTCATCCCTCCCATCAGAGGGAGGGATGCTTCAGGACATCGTCAATTGGCTAAATCTAGTGGTTTAGGTACGGGTGATTGACGAATAATCTTCGCCCCTAAACCTTGGAACATATTCTCAATCCGGTCATAGCCACGATCAATATGGTGAATTTGTTCCACTACCGTTGTTCCTTGAGCAGCAAGCCCTGCAATAACTAACGCAGCACCGGCCCGAAGGTCGGTTGCCTCCACAGTAGCACCATAAATGCGCTGTACTCCACGGATAAATGCACAATTTAGATCTGTAGAGATGTCCGCCCCCATACGAGATAGTTCCTCTACATGCTTGAAGCGTCCTTCAAATACCGTCTCTTTCATTACACTGAAGCCATCTGCAAGTGATAAGAGTACCATCACTTGAGATTGCAGATCTGTCGGAAACGATGGGTACGGAGATGTTACAATCCGCTCAACCGCTTTAGGACGACCCATACAGCTTATATTCATTATATCATTGCAGATACTAGTTTGAACACCAGCGCGCTTAAGCACGTGAATAAGAGAATTTAAATGCGATGGATTACACCTAGTCATCGTCACGGAGCCACGTGTAGCAGCAGCTGCAATCATGACAGTCCCGGCAACAATACGATCAGGAATTATTTCATAGTCGCAAGCCTCAAGCCTTTCGACACCCTGAATGGTAATCGTGTCCGTGCCAGCCCCTATGATGTTAGCCCCCATCTTGTTCAAGAAGTGTTGTAAGTCTTGAATTTCCGGCTCCCTAGCTGCATTAGACAACACGGTAGTGCCTTTCGCTGTTGCAGCCGCCATCATAATATTTTCGGTTGCTCCTACACTGGCAAAATCAAGATGAATATCAGCACCTATTAAACGGCTTGCTCTACAATGAATCTTTTGATCACTTTCTTCGATTTCGGCACCAAGCGCTTGAAGACCTTGAAGATGTAGATCAATTTTACGTTCACCAATTGCGCAGCCTCCAGGCTGATAAATCGTAACCTCACCGAACCTAGCAAGCAGAGGCCCCATCAAAAAAATGGAGGATCTCATCTGCTTCATTAAATCTTCTGGTACATGAAACGAATTGGCAGATGAAGTATCCACAGTGACTGTCTCTAGTTCATGCTTACACTTTGAACCTAGACGACTTAGTATGTTCAACATTACTTCAATATCCAGCAGATGTGGAACATTACTTAGCCGAACATTTCCTTCGGCAAGAAGACTTGCCGCTAGAATCGGTAAAGCAGCGTTTTTCGCTCCATGGATACGTATGGTTCCTGATAAGGGGCTTCCGCCCTCAATCACCAATTTGTCCAATGTATCACCTCCGAGTTTACCGCTCCCCCATGACGTAAACTTCAGGTACCAGTGTAATTCCGTTTTTCTCAGCAATGGTTTCCTGAACTTGCTTCATTAGGGCGAGCACGTCCTCTGCTGTCGCTTGACCGGTGTTCTCAATGAAATTGGCGTGCTGCTTGGAAATCTCTGCGCCTCCGATTCGAAGCCCCTTTAGTCCCGCCGCCTCTATCAACCTTGCGGCATGATCACCCGGTGGATTTCGGAACACACTACCCGCTGTCGCGGATTGGAGAGGCTGTGTACGACGTCTACGGTCCTTATAGGACGCCATAGCTGCTGAAATTTCCTTTCGGTCTCCATGCTGAAGCTTGAATACCGCTTGGGTTACGATTCCCTTCCGATCATGAAGAACAGAATGACGATAATCAAACTCCATATCTTCCGCAGCATAATTCACCAATTCACCTGATTCCAGTACAATGTCAGCGGACTTAAATATGCGTGACACATCAGACCCGTGGGCACCGGCATTCATATAAACAGCCCCTCCGACAGACCCAGGTATCCCTCCAGCAAACTCCAGTCCAGTCAATCCTTCTTTACCGGCTAGAACGCTGAGTTTAACGAAAGACATACTTCCTCCGGCTGTTACCATGTCCCCGTCAAACACTACCTCGTCAAATCCCTGACCCAGCTTGATGACGGCTCCACGAATCCCTTTATCGGATATAAGCATATTGGATCCGCGCCCTAGCTGTGTCCACGGAATGCGGTGGATATGGAGAATGGACATCAATTCCGCCAATTGTTCCTTCGTTTCCGGGACAATCAGAACATCGGCAGGACCGCCTATTTTCCAGGTTGTATACTTTGCCAGCGGTTCATTCTTAAATATTGCTCCAACATTTGATTGCGATAGCTGTGATTCCCACTGCTGCATCTTACAAAAACCTCCCTTAACTTCAAAACCGAAAAGGCCATTCCTCGGCTTAGCAAGGAGATGGCCGCTCTGGATGATTCCGGCCTCTTGGGTGAGATTGTCACGATTATAGAGTATCTTATGTAAGGCTCTATAGGTGTGTGACAATCGCCCAGCCGTTTTAACGGTTGCTTACCAACCGGCGTATTTCCTCAACAATTACAGCAGCTGAATCAGGCTTTCCAAGCTGCCTTGACGCTTTAGACATCGCTTGACGTACTTTCTCATTACCCATAACTTCTTCAATACGAGTGAACAGTGTTTCGGCAGAAAGTTCTTTTTCCAAAATCATTCGTGACGCCCCCGCGTCTTCGAGCTGTCGTGCATTAGCTTCTTGGTGATTATTGGTCACATTCGGGGAAGGAATAAGCACGGAAGGAATGCCGAGTGACGTGATTTCTGCTAAAAATGAAGCACCCGCTCGATTCACAATCAATGATGTGGAAGCAAGCACTTCTGGCATATTGTGAATATAAGGTACGATATGAAGTTGATTCGGCATCGTACCTAACTCACTTCTCACGGCTTCACGAGTCCCTTCAAAGTACAATTCTCCCGTTACATAAACAAAATGTACATTCGGTAACCTCTTAAGCATAGGAGCCATACCGATCATCGCCGTATTGATAGCCCTTGCGCCGCGGCTTCCTCCAACAACGAGAACGACAGTACTGTCCATCGGAATTCCAAGTGATGCAAAGCCACGCTCACGATTAGCGGATTGAACGGTAGTGGCCCGAGGATTGCCTGTGTAAATCACTCTCTTCGCTTTGGGAAAAGATTTCTCTGATCCTTCAAAACTAACAGCAACCGTTGAAGCATAGCGACTTAGAAATTGATTCGTCAACCCTGGAATCGCATTCTGCTCATGAATCATCGTTGGGATGCCGAGTTTAGAAGCTGCATAAACGACAGGTCCACAGACGTAACCACCTGTCCCAATAACGACATCTGGCTTAAATTCTTTAAGCATTTTTTTACTTGTAGAAACACCTTTTAGAAAGCGCATGACTGTCTTTACATTATCAAATGACAGTTTCCGGCGGAAACCGGTAATATCAATACTTTCAAATGGAAGGTTTTCCTGAGGAACAAGCTTGCTTTCCAAGCCTTGCTTGCCTCCGATATATAAAAAAGCGGTGCTCGGATCCTCCGCTTCACATTGTCTAGCAATAGCGACAGCAGGGTATATATGTCCCCCTGTTCCGCCGCCGGTTAATACGACACGCATGCCGTTCACCTCGCATAACGGGATATATTTAATAAAATGCCTAGCGCGGTCAGCATCAGCGTCAAAGAGCTGCCTCCATAGCTGATCAGTGGGAGCGTAATACCTGTTACTGGCATTAGACCAATAACAACTCCGATGTTAATAACGACCTGTATTGCAACCATACCAATAATTCCTACAGCTAGCAGACTTCCAAAACCGTCTTGCACGGTCATCGCCACTCTCATTCCACGCCACACGAGTGTAAGAAATAAGAGTAGTACGATTAAGCCACCGATAAACCCAAGCTCTTCAGCCAAGATAGCAAAGATAAAGTCGGTCTGAGGCTCTGGGACATAACTGTATTTCTGGCGACTCATTCCAAGTCCTAAACCCCCAAGCCCACCTGGTCCAATCGCATAGAGGGACTGTATAATCTGATATCCTGTTCCAAGAGGATCAGACCAAGGATCTAAGAAACCTGTAATCCGTTTCAACCGATACGGTGCGGTAAGGATAAGTCCAATGAACCCCGCAACTCCGCCCAAAGCGAGAAACCCCAAATGTTTCATTCTCGCACCAGCTGTAAACACGATCATAAGAGCTGCTCCTAGCATGACAGCTCCTGTACCAAGGTCCGGCTGGAGCATGATCAATCCGAACGCAAGACCAATTAACCCAAGAGGTGGGATTAACCCCTTCGAGAACGAAGTGATATCATAATCTTCACGGCTGAGCCATCTGGATAAATACAGGATCATACCTAGCTTCATAAATTCCGAGGGCTGTATACCGAACGAACTAATACCAAGCCAGCTTCTCGCTCCGCCTCGGACAACACCTACACCCGGGATCAATACGATTACAAGCATAAAAAAGCAAATCAGCAAGCCAAATTTCGCATATTTCTTCCACACGCGAAAATCCATATTGGCCGTGAAATACATGGCAGCAAGTCCAAGTCCAGCGAACAATAACTGCCGCTTCACAAAATAAAACCGATCTCCGTAATCGTGAAAAGCGAGTACGGACCCTGCGCTATATACCATAACGATACCGATAGTCAGCAGAGCCAAAATACAAATCAGGAGCCATAAATCAGGCGCCGGACGATTCTTGTTCATGAAGAGGCCACCTTTAGCATACGAAGTAGGGGCTTATCCACCCCCCTACTTACAGATTATGCACCGCCTCTTTAAAAATGCTTCCACGTACCTCATAAGAAGAAAACATATCCCAGCTTGCACATGCTGGAGAGAGAAGAACGATGTCTCCTGGCTCAGCAAGAGCAGCAGCTTTCTTCACAGCGTCAGTAAGTACTGCGGCGGCGTCCTCATCATTATCGACGAGTATAATTTGCTTTAATCCCGCTTGTTCTGCAGCTTTCGCTATTTTTTCCTTTGTTTCGCCAATGAGTACTACGGATTTGACACGTTCTCTTAAAGAAGGCACAAGCTCTTCATAGTCGGATCCTCGATCAAGTCCACCACCGATAAGAACAATTGGACGCTTAAACGATGTTAAAGCCATATTGGTAGCCTTAGAATTAGTAGCTTTAGAGTTGTTATAGTAAGAGACTCCATTTTTATCCATTACAAATTCAAGACGGTGTTCTACCCCCCCGAAATTTTGTAACGGTTCTGCAAACGAATCCATATCTGCACCAGCTGCAATCGCGATTGCACATGCTGCAAGTGCGTTGCCAACGTTAAATCTACCAGGCAAGCCTATCTCTTCGACCGAGATGATCTCATGGCTGATGCCTTTATCGTCCGTATATACCACCTTACGACTCAGTTCATCTTCTACACCAGGCAAGTATGGCGGAACCACATGCACACCTTCTTGAAGGTTTTCACTCAGCGAAAAAGGCACAATATGAGCTTTTATATACGGCACGAGGCTCCGGCATACCGGATCATCCCAATTGAGTACAGCAGTGTCTTCTGCTGTCTGATTGCTAAACAACTTAGCTTTGGAGGCAACATAATCCTCCATACCACCATGGTAATCCAAATGTGTCTCCGCCAAATTCAAAAGACAGGCAATACGTGGACGAAAGTCCTCCGTTCCCTTCAACTGAAAGCTGCTAAGTTCAACAACCATCCAATCGTCTTCCGATGCTTCCTGCGCAGCTTGGCACAGTGGAGTTCCAATGTTCCCAGCAATAATAGGAGACATGCCTGCAGCCTTCAGAAGTTTACCTACCCATGTCGTAGTCGTCGTCTTACCATTCGAACCTGTGATCCCGATCATCGGTGCACGGCATAGATGAGAGGCAACCTCTACCTCTGTCACAACCGGAATACCCAGTTCTTCAGCTCTCAACACAGGTGATACATGATAAGGAATACCCGGGTTCTTCACCAAAAGAGCAACACCCTCATGGATTAGACCTTCCGGATGCTCTCCGCAGATGACAGAAATACCCAAAGCTTCGAGTTCCGAAGCTTCGGGACATTCTTCCCGCTCTTTTTTATCATTAACGGTAACGATCGCTCCCGCATCGTGGAGAACTTTAGCCACCTGAACTCCGCTTTTGGCCAGTCCTAAGACAATAACTTCCTTATCTCGGTAAAATTCTGGATGCTTCATCTTTACAACCCCTTGTTAATATAAAGTCCTAGACCCGCAAGTACGATACCTACTACCCAAAATGTAATGACCACACGCCACTCTGACCAACCTGATAACTCAAAGTGATGGTGGATCGGACTCATTTTGAAAATCCGTTTGCCTCTGGTCTTGAATGAAGCCACCTGCAGAACGACCGACAGCATCTCTATAACGAATACCCCACCAATGATCAAAAAGAGCAATTCACTCTTCGTTACGATTGCGATAGCACCGATGGCGCCTCCGATTCCGAGCGAGCCTGTATCCCCCATAAATACTTTAGCCGGATGGGCATTGAATACGAGGAAGCCAAGTACAGCACCGATCATGGCAGCAGCACAAAATGCAGCAGCAAACGAAGTAGACTGAATTGCAACCAGCGCATAAGCTCCGAATGCAATTGCACTCACACCGGAAAGCAGTCCATCAAGTCCGTCCGTAAAGTTAACCGCATTACTAATAGCAAGCATCATAATAATGATGAAAGGATAGTAAAACCAGCCTCCCCAGTCAAAAGACCAATCGGTCCCTGGAATACCAATAGCCGTGCTATGACCATTGGCAATAAGAAGCCAGCACATAATACCAGAAAACAATAGCTGACCAAACAATTTTTGAAGAGCAGTCAATCCCAAAGAACGTTTGAACACGATTTTCACATAGTCATCCAAAAATCCAATCAGACCGAACCCTAGTGTACCTACAAGCAATACATAGAAGTTCGTATCTACAGGTGAAAACTTCAGAAAGGTCAAAGTAAATGCAAGTAAGATAATAACCCCGCCCATGGTTGGGGTCCCTGCTTTTTTAAGGTGACTTTGCGGACCATCGTCCCGAACCTGCTGACCAAATTTCATCCGGCGAAGCAGCGGAATAAGCAGCGGTGCGGATATGACAGCAAGTACGAACGATACGCCGATCGTCAGCAATAACAGTTGAAAGTCCATGAAATCACCCCCTTACCTCGTTGTTCCGTTGTGCAAGCTTTTTAGAGCATCCACAACTTCTTCTAATTTCATGCCACGGGAGGCTTTGACCAATACGACATCTTTATTGGTAACCTCTTTAACAATTGCTTCGATCAATGATGTTTTATCTGTAAAGGCCATTACCTGTCCTTCAGATAGAGTATGTGTAGCAGCTTCCGCGATATGAGTGGATAATGGGCCAAATGTAAACAACAGATCAACATTATCCGATGACACATAACGCCCAATCTCTGCATGAAACTCCTCTTCATCAGAACCAAGTTCGAGCATGTCCCCGAGCACGGCAATCTTACGGCGATAACCCTTCATATCACTTAATACATCCAGTGCAGCTTTAACAGATATAGGGCTCGCATTGTAAGCGTCGTTTAGTACGGTCACCCCATGCTCCGTCTCTATGCACTCAATACGCATACTTGTCAGACGAAGACCTGAAAGGCCCTCGCGAATCTGCTCATCGCTTACACCGTAGTGCTCAGCTACTGCAAGAGCCGCCAGTGCGTTCACAACATTATGTCTTCCTAACAAAGGCAGGCTGAACCCCTCACCTGAATGCACATGAGACGTAAAAATAATTCCTTTGGGATGAAACATCATCCCTGTTGGATAATCATCATTATCTTTCCCTGTACCAAAGGTAAATGTTCGGAGATCATCCGGCTTCTTCGTATCTGCCTCAGCAAGAACCATAGGAATCAACGGCTCATCCCCATGATAGACTAGCAGACCACCTGGCTTCATACCGCTGATAATCTCAACCTTAGCTCTAGCAATTTCCTCTCTTGAGCCGAGCTGCAGCAGATGCGATTCCCCTATGTTGGTAATGACTGCCGTATCAGGACGTGCAATCGTAGATAACAGCTCGATTTCATGTCGCCCACTCATTCCCATTTCGAGCACAACAATATCCGTATCCTCCGGCATGTCTAGCACCGTAAGCGGAAGTCCGATTTGATTATTAAAGTTACCTTGTGTTTTATGCACTTTGAATTTCGTTTCTAGCAGAGCAGTAACCATATCCTTAACCGTAGTTTTACCGTTACTGCCGGTAATACCTACAACCTTGGCTCCACTCTGTTCCAAATACGATGTAGCTAGCATCTGCAAGGCGATGAGTGTATCTTGCACCTTAATTACTGGACCGTCTGGCGGAGTGCCATGGTCCTCTTGCCATAAGATAGCACCTGCTTCAGACGCAAGCGCTTGGGCCGCAAAATCATGACCGTCGAATCGTTCACCAACTAACGGTACATACAAACAGCCTTTCCGTATTTGTCTGGTGTCAGTACATACTCCTTGAATCTTCAATTCCTCATCTTGTTTACGCGTAAGCGCACCGCCGCACATAGCGGCGATGCTTAGTAATGGTTTATGAATCACAATTTTCTGCCCCTTATCGCTTCTTTTGCAACGATGCGGTCGTCAAAATCAAATACTTTTCCCGCGATCAGTTGATAGGTCTCATGACCTTTCCCCGCAATCAATACTACATCTCCCGGGCTTGCCATTTCAATAGCCTTTTTTATGGCCTGCCTGCGATCCACAATAAGCTGATATCGCCCTTCTGGAACATCGTTCGTAAGAAGACCTGCTTCTATATCCTTCAAAATAAGCTGCGGATCCTCCGTTCGTGGATTATCCGACGTAATAATCACTATATCACTGAGGCCAGCAGCAATCCTCCCCATGATCGGGCGCTTGGTCTTATCTCGATCTCCACCACATCCAAATACGGTTATGATGCGACCTTGAGCAAACTCTTGTAACGTGCGAAGTACATTATCTAGTCCATCTGGTGTATGTGCATAATCCACGATGACCGCATACGGCTGGCCCTCATCCACGGCTTCAACCCGTCCCTCTACGCCAGGCACCGATTCGAGGCTTTTCTTAATATCATGCAGTGGTACGTCTTCAAGAAGTGCAGCAGCAATCGCAGCCATAGTGTTATACACATTAAACTTGCCTATCATCTTTAAGGATATATCGATACTGCCGCGAAAGGTATCTACATGAAAAGATGTTCCTTTCGCAGTTATAGCAATGTTAGTAGCACGAACATCCGCTTTATCGTTTAAACCGTATGTAATAACCTCGGCTGCTGTTAATTTTGTGAATGGCTCAGATGCTTTATCATCTGCATTCAAAACTGCATACTTCCGTTGTTTGGGATCCTTGGCAAAAGCATTGCCCAGTCGTGAGAAAAACAACCCCTTGGCATTCTGATATTCCTCTACAGAATTATGGTAATCTAAGTGGTCCTGTGTCAAATTTGTAAAGACAGCGGTTCGAAAATCGGTGCCCTTCACCCGCCCTTGTTCAAGTGCATGTGAGGATACCTCCATCACGCAGAACTCCGTACCTGTCTCCAGCATATCGTTCAGGCTCTTCTGCAACTCTAGTGCTTCTGGTGTCGTTCCCGACATGGGGAACTTCTTACCGTTATACTTCATCTGAATCGTACCTATCAATCCGGTTTTGAGACCATAATCGCTCATGATCTTATCGATAAGATAGGTCGTTGTTGTCTTACCATTCGTACCTGTCACACCTACAACGGTCATCCGCTGGCTGGGATGTCCGTAAAAAGCATCTGCAAGTATAGCCATTGCAAACCGGCAATCCTTGACCACGACCTGTGGCAGGGTAGTCTCTAGTTTCCGGTTAACGATAAGAGCGGATGCACCTTTTCTCTCCGCTTCGCTCGCGTAATCATGTCCATCAACCGTATGACCGGGCAAACAGATAAACAGATCACCCGGTATAACCTGTCTGGAATCCGTCTGCAATCTTAGGATGTCAATCTCAGCATTGCCTAAAATAACAGCTGAGGCTAAAACGGATGTCAGTTCGTTCAGTTTCATCGTCATCCCTCCATATGTGCACAACTTGACATTAGCATCTTAATTCGTTATTGCAGATACTTTAATGACTAGTGCCCATGCTTATCTTCAGACGAATCTTTCCCCATATATATCCGGATCGTTGACCCCCGCTCTACTCGACTTCCCGGCTTCGGTGCTTGGTTGATTACCACCTCACCGGTACCCGATTTAGCAAGCATGAAGTTCATGTTCAGGTCTTCATATAAGTCTTGAACTGTAGCACCGACAAGATTAGGTACGGTTACTGTTGGTGTCTCACCATATTTGTATTCCCGAGCAAGCTGATCCTTGCGCTGTGGAATCTTCATATAATGCAGCGCATCCTCTAGAATGTTCTGCACGATCGGCGCAGCTACGACGCCCCCGAATTGAATCCCTTTCGGATTATCTACCGCTGTGTACACAACAATTTGCGGATCATCAGCTGGTGCAAATCCAATAAAGGATACAATGTGCTCGGTCGAAGAATAACGGCCATTAATAACCTTCTGTGCTGTTCCTGTTTTACCGCCAACCCGGTAGCCATCAATAAAGGCAGGACGTCCCGTACCTTTCGCTACGACACTCTCCAGCGCTTCCCTAACTTGCTTGGAAGTTCCCTCTGATATAACTTGCTTTACCGGTTCTGGTTTAATCTCTTCAACGATCTTACCTGTCTCCGAGTTAATCCAGGCTTTTGCTACGTGAGGTTGATAAAGGTTCCCGCCGTTGATCGCCGCAGATACCGCAGCCACCTGTTGAATCGGCGTAACCGAAACCCCCTGACCAAAGGCAGTAGTAGCTAATTCAACGGGTCCCACTCTCGACAGTTTAAACAAGATACCATTCTCTTCACCGATTAGGTCCACACCTGTCTTTGTACCAAAGCCGAAATCACGGATATATTGGAATAAGGTTTCTTTCCCCAGCTTTTGACCGAGGGCTACAAACCCTGGATTGCAAGAATTCTGAACGACTTCCATGAATGTTTGACTTCCGTGTCCTCCCTTTTTCCAGCAACGAAGCCTTGCTCCACCAACTTCAACAGCACCAGCATCAAAGAATTGATCATTTTTAAGATTCACTTTGCCTTCTTCAAGCGCAGCAGCAAGCGTGATGATCTTAAAAGTCGATCCGGGCTCATAAGTCATCCAAATCGGAAGATTCCGATTATAAATCTCAGGTGCGAAATCATTATATTTTCCCGGAGAATATCCCGGCCTACTAGCCATCGCCAGAATTTCACCATTCTTCGGATTCATAGCAATCGCCCAGCTCGCATTGGCCTGATACTTAACCATGGCTTGATCCAATTCCCGCTCCATAATAGATTGGATGGACTTGTCGATCGTGAGTTCCAGGTTAAGCCCATCTCTAGGCTCCACATATTTCTCTGAAGACCCTGGCATCAGCCTGCCGCCAGCATCTGATAGATAAGATATGTTGCCATTCATGCCCATTAGCTTATCATCAAACTTCTTCTCCGTTCCCGTCAGTCCCTGATTATCTATTCCTGTAAAACCAAGAATATGCGCTGCAAGACCACCATAAGGATAGTATCGTTTATTATCCTCAGCAACAACGATACCCGGCAGCTTTAAATCACGAATTTTCTGAGCCAGCTCCATCGTAATTTTCCGTCCACCGGGTTTGAGGCGTTCAACCATGGATCCCCGTTTCGTAATAATCTTCTTCACATCGGCTTCCTTCATGCCTAGCAAAGAAGCTAAGAGTTGAGCTGTTTTATCTGGCTCTTTAATCTGAACCGGGATAGCCATGATGGTCGGCGTACTAATATTCGTCACTAATGCTTCTCCGTTACGATCTAGAATTTCTCCACGCTTTGCCGTGAACGGAATTTCTCGACGCCAGGACTCTTCTGCTTTCGCTGACAACTCGGCACCCTTACCAATCTGAACATAGGCAAGCCGAACAACAAGTGCGGCGAACAACACAAATAGCAGAAGTAGAGCCCATAGCAACCTACGTCTTTGAGAAACCATGGATACCTTCAACTAAGATCCCCCCAATCGAACCCGTAAGCTCATGATATACGTTTATCACATGAGTATTCGGGACAACCAGGGGTTAGAACAAGCTATTATTCGCCTTGCGCTGTCTCTTCTTGCTTTACATCCTCCTGCTGATCAACAGACTCGGTTGAATCATTGACTCCCTTTACCGTGTCAGCTGCTGATTTGAGTGTAAGATAGACCACACGTTGACCTTTTTCGGTTATTTCTTTCTGTTCTGCAACGTAGCCTTCACCTTTCACATTAACCCGCACCTTCATTAAGGTGAGGACCTCCATCGCATCCCTCAGAGATTCACCTTTCAAATCAGGGATCTTCATCGAAGTGTTCTCCTCGGTGAGAAGATAGATCTTCTGACTAGCTGCCATGGAAGCACCCGCTGGTGGGTACTGTTTCTTTACCGTGCTTCCTTTACCCAATGTTTCAAAGGTTAATCCCTCAGCGAGCAGCTTAGCTTTGACCTCACTTACCTTCATTCCAGCCAAGTCTGGCGTTTTGAGCAGATCAGCTGTTTCTGTTTTCACTTTGTCATCCTTATCCGCCTGAGTCTCCGTCTTTGGAACGCCCCAATATTTAAGCGTTTGGGATACGATCTTTTGGAATACAGGTGCAGCTGCGGCTCCGCCGCCAATCTTCTGATTCGGTTCGTCAATAATGACGAGTACCGCGATTTTAGGATTATCAACAGGTGCATATCCAATAAAGGAAACTACCGCTTTGGAACGGTCACTATAGTCCCCTTTTACAGCCGTACCGGTTTTACCCGCTACACGATAACCTTCAATATATGCGTTATGTCCGGTACCCTTTTCTTGGTCAGCTACGACCTGCTCCAGATATTCGCCTGTTTTTCTAGAGGTTTCTGCTGATATTACTTGGCGAACAACCTCTGGCTCAATCTTTGTTTTCTCACCGGTATTTGGATCTTCAAATTCCTTGACGATATGAGGCTCTAACAATTTCCCTCCGTTCGCCACAGCCGAAATCGCTGCGAGCTGCTGAATCGGCGTAACCGACACCGCATAGCCATATGGAACGGTCGATATATCGATATCTCTTTCCATATTCATACGTCCGAGAGCCTCATTCGGAAGATCAATATTAGTTCTTTCACTAAAACCAAACGCGTTAATATAATTTTTCAATCGTTCTTTACCAAGCATTTCATAACCAAGCTTGACGAAAGCTACGTTACTGGATCGCTTCACACCTTCTAGATAAGAGATCTGTCCCCATCCGCCAGCTTTAATATCATAGTGCGTTCTTCCTCCAGCGCGGATCGAGCCGGATAAATATTCCGCATTTGGATTGAACAAGTTCTCTTGAATAGCACTTGCCAGTGTAACGATCTTAAACGTAGATCCAGGCTCATAAGTGGAACTAATAGCATGATTCCTGAAGCTCTCCAGATTGTATTCCCAATATGTATTCGGGTCAAAGTTTGGCATATTCGCCATCCCTAAAATTTCCATGGTATTGGGATCTGCAGCAATAACCGTCATACTAACTGGATTATATTGCTGATATGCTTCACGCATTGCATCCTCGATATAATACTGGATAGTGTCATCAATCGTCAGCTTAAAATTTTTACCATTCTTGGCAGGCTGGTATACTTCGTCAGCAGAAGGGACCTTAACCCCCTTCTTATCACTCTGATATTTCGCGAACCCGTCAATCCCTTTAAGCTCATCATCGAAATACTTCTCAAACCCAGCTACCGCGTTCCCTTGGCGATCCGTGTAACCAAGTACATGGGCAGCCATCGTATCTCTTGGATAGAAGCGTTTCTTCTCGGTGACAACCGTAATTCCGGTATCTACAACCTGCCCCGAGGTTCTGAGTTTCTGTTCAAGCTTCTTTTTTAGTTCTTCAACCTTATTTCTCTTGTCTTCATCCATCTTCCAGCCTTCGTTACGAATTTCACGATAGGTATGATACTCCCCTTCATCGTTTTTGGCTGTTACAAGCTTTCTGAGGGCTTCTTTGTTTTTCCCTAACACTTGATTTAGACCATCAACGATATCATCTTCCAGACCATTCGCATGAATAACCTTAGGATTGATCGTAACCGTATATGCAGGGGCGTCCATTGCAAGAATGTCGCCGTCCCGATCTGTGATCGTCCCCCGAGAGGCTGTTAACGTCTCTTGTCGATTCCATTTCTTCGAAGCTTGTTCGGCCCAAAAGTCATTGTCTATAACCTGTAGCCAGAAAATTCGTCCAATCAATAAAGCAAAAAAGAGGGTAATCACTCCCCCTATTAGCAATGTACGCAGTTTAATTTTTTTTATCATCGGTACAACCTCACTATTATTCTAGTTTTGTCCCGACGGAGTGCTGGATGCATCTTTCCCTGATGGGGAGACATGGATCGCATTGTCTTGCTCAGCTTGTACATAACCGAGCTCTTTCGCTTTTTTTGCAATGCCCATTTCGAGCGATTGTTTCTTCACCTGAAGCGTGTCTATTCTTTGATTTAATGTTTTGATCTGGGAGTCTGCATTCTGAATTTGTCGGTTCATATCATAGATCTTCACATGACTCATTCCAACCCACCCCATCACTGCAACCACAAACAGCACGGACATTAGGTAGAGAAGCTTTTCTCTCTTAGGAAGCTGAGAACGACGTTTAATAACTGTCGTTGTCTCGACATATTGGGACTGTTGTTCCTTCTGTCTCTCTTGTACGGCCAAATTGCCGCGTGTGTAGGCCATGGCTGAATTCTCCTTCGTTTTTGTTTTTCTAAGTGTGTTATAACTTCTCTGCGATACGCAGCTTGGCCGAACGAGCACGTGGATTAAGCGCTAATTCCGATTCACTTGGTACGATCGGCTTACGGTTCACAAGCTTTAGAGATCCTTGGCCACCACCACATACACACATTGGAAAGTCTGGCGGACAAGTACACTTCGGAATATAACTGTTAAAGATTTGCTTACAAATCCGATCTTCCAAAGAATGGAATGTAATAACAGATACTCTTCCTCCTGGAGCCAGACATCTCACAGCCTGATGTAAAGCATCCTTGAAAGCCCCTAACTCATCGTTTACTGCAATACGCAGCGCCTGAAAACTACGTTTCGCTGGATGGCCGCCCGTTCTGCGAGCCGCGGCCGGAATTCCTTCTTTAATCATATCGACCAATTGACCAGTAGTTTGAATGGGGCTAATGGCCCGCTTTTCACAGATGACCCTAGCGATACGTCTCGAAAATTTCTCTTCACCGTATTCAAACAAAATCTTGGCGATTTCTTGTTCTGACCATTCATTCACGATTTCTGCTGCCGTAAGCTCTGCGGATTGATCCATCCGCATATCGAGCGGTGCATCGTGATTGTAGCTGAACCCTCTCTCCCCTTCATCGAATTGCGGCGAAGACACGCCCAAATCAAACAGAATACCGTCAACTAGGCCGGGGTCATCCTCGTCACGACCGACTTCGCCTCGGAGTACCTCCTCCAAATCGCGGAAATTCGTCTTGACCAGAGTAACCCTGTCTCCATAAGGCTTCAGAGCCTCGCGCGCATTATTAAGCGCCCAATCATCTTGATCTAGCGCAATCAAGCGGCCTTCTGAACCCAGTTTGGAAGCGATCAGCGAGCTGTGGCCCGCTCCTCCCAGTGTACAGTCAACATATATACCGTCTGGTTTGATGCGCAGCCCTTCTGTCGCTTCTTCTTTAAGCACCGTGATGTGATGAAACAAGCTGCAGCCCTCCATAATTGTCTACTCATTCCACATGTGATATCATGCGGATTGGTTACAGGTCGAAATCGAAATCGACCAGCTTCTCTGCAATGTCATTAAACGCTTCTTCTGATTGCTGATAATACTTCTGCCATTGCTCTTTGCTCCAAATCTCCACTCGATTCGAAACGCCGATTACGACGCATTCTTTGTCGAGCTTCGCAAATTCACGCAAATTGCCCGGCAAATTTACCCTTCCCTGTTTATCCCATTCACATTCTGTCGCCCCGGAGAAAAAAAACCGAGTAAACGCACGTGCGTCTGACTTCATCAGTGGGAGGGATTTGAGCTTTTGTTCCATAATGGCCCATTCTTCAGTGGGGTATACAAAGAGACACTGGTCGAGTCCGCGAGTTACAATAAAGGAGCTGCCAAGGAGATCACGAAACTTCGCAGGGATAATGATTCTTCCCTTATCGTCGATGCTATGCTGAAATTCTCCCATAAACATCAGGCACTCTCACTCCTTTAACCCCGAATCCCCCACTTTGCACCACTTTCCACCACTTTAGGATAATAGATTCGCCATTACAAATCAAATCCCTTCAAGCAAGTTATTGTTTTTTTCTCCCCTATGTCTATGCGATACATCAAAAAAACCCTTATTTGAATTCTTTCCGAATCCAAATAAGGGTTATGCATATTAGCAAAAAGCCTTGCAGCGCATCGTTTTAATGCTGTGCCCAACTATTCAAATATGATTTCTGTGTTTCACTTAGTTCATCAATTCCCATTCCAAGACTTTCTAGTTTATAACGAGCGACTTGCTCATCCAGTTCATAAGGTACATTCACAACTCGATTACCAATTGTTTGATATTGATCATTTACATATTTCAAGGAAAGTGCCTGTAATGCAAACGTCATGTCCATGATCTCGGCTGGATGTCCGTCACCTGCGGCAAGGTTTACCAGACGACCTTCAGCTAGAAGATAGATTTTACGTCCATCATTCAAATGGTACTCTTCAATATTACGACGTACCGTGCGAATAGATTTCGAACGGGATTCCAAATCTGGCTTATTCACTTCCACATCAAAGTGACCAGCATTGGATAAAATCGCTCCGTCCTTCATCACATCGTAGTGTTCACCACTGATTACATCACGGTTACCTGTCACAGTAACAAAGAAATCACCACGCTTCGCGGCTTCACCCATTGGCATGACATGGAATCCATCCATGTAAGCTTCAACGGCTTTAATCGCATCTACTTCAGTAACGATTACGTTCGCACCAAGGCCTTTAGCGCGCATGGCAACGCCCTTTCCGCACCACCCGTACCCTACAACGACCACCGTCTTACCCGCTACAACCAAGTTGGTAGTCCGATTAATCCCATCCCACACAGACTGTCCTGTACCGTAACGGTTATCGAACAGGTATTTACAGTATGCATCATTCACAGCAACCATCGGGAAGTTCAGCGCACCTTCTTTTTCAAGTGATTTCAACCGGAGGATGCCCGTTGTTGTCTCCTCAGCTCCTCCACGAATCCCTGCAAGCAGATCAGGACGTTCTGCATGAAGAATCGTAACAAGGTCTCCGCCATCATCGATGATCAAGTCAGGTTTGCTTTCTAACGCCTTTATAAGCAGCTCCTTGTACTCCTCTGGCTCAGGATTGTATTTAGCAAATACCGTGATACCATCCTCTACCAGAGCAGCACATACATCATCCTGTGTTGAGAGCGGGTTACTTCCTGTAATCGTGACCTCGGCACCACCAGCCTGAACCACTTTTGCAAGATAGGCTGTCTTCGCTTCGAGATGCAGGGAGATTGCTACCTTGAGTCCTTTAAACGGCTGCTCTTCTTCGAACTGCTTCCGTACTCGATTCAGAACGGGCATATGCGCCTCGACCCAATCGATCTTTAAATGTCCCTCTGGTGCAAGTTTCAAATCCTTGATAACGCTATTCTGAATTGACGATGAACTCATACAACAGCCTCCCTAAAAAATGAATTATGCAGTACTATATCATACCCCAGCTTTTTACATAAGTGTCTGTATGAAAATGAATTTAGAGATACACAGCTCGGTGAATGCCTGAATCATCATAAGGAATACTCATCAGATCATCCAAGAGAGTTAGTCCATATCGATTTAAATAGTAGAAAATATTAAAAACTCGCTCCTGAGGTCGACCCATAGGTGCGATAGACTGGCTTAGAAAATCCCATTGTCTCAACGCGGCACTGTGCTGTTGTTCTAACGAAGCTTTGGTTTTATTCAGGAGAAAATCCATCTGATCCAAAATTTTCGTCTGATTACTCTGACCTAGCTTCACGAGTCCGGGCTGCAAATTTGCAATGTCCTGCAACAAAGGATTGTAAAGCTGATGGAACAACTCTTTGGTCTCTTTGAAACGTTCATCCAAATCGATTCCATTTTGTCCAGCTAACCAATCCTGACGCTTAGCTTCCATGTTAACGTGTATATCTTGAAATGTTAATTCGTATTTCTCCAAATATTTCTGAGAGGTGGCATCCACGAGTGTAAACGACATTCGCGGCAAGATTAACGGCATCTGAAGGCCCATCTCAGCAAACGCATAACGTGTAATAGCCCAGTAGGAGATCTCACCTTGACCTAATACTGTTCCCAGTACCGGTAGCAAAGAATCTTGCATGATCGGCCGAGTAAGCACATTATTACTGAAGCGTTCTGGATGCTGCGAAAGTTCTGTAAGCAGCTCGGATTCGGAGAACGAGATCAAACCTTTTCTGTCTGTAAAGACTCCATTTTCCCTAAATAGCAAGATTCGCTTGTCATCATGTAGATAAAACAAGTTCGCCCCATTCTCGGGAACATCCGCCTGCAATTCATATCCCAAACCTGTCATATCCCTTGCTGCTAACTGGTACGATTGACCTAGAGAGTCATTATGACGAATCAATTGTTCAAAGATCGGAGCCTCCAAAACTCTTAAATCTGGATCTGAAGAATCAAGAAGAATTAATCCGTATTTCCCAAACATCGCCCCCATTAATTGAGCAAATGCATCACTAAGGCCAGTGGAAGTTGCTGCTGCTGAGCGAAGTAAATGAATTATTTCAGACTTATACTCACTATCTTTAAGC
This sequence comes from Paenibacillus sp. FW507-14B1B, assembly GCF_058781425.1. Classification (NCBI taxonomy): domain Bacteria; kingdom Bacillati; phylum Bacillota; class Bacilli; order Caryophanales; family Paenibacillaceae; genus Paenibacillus; species Paenibacillus sp. FW507-14B1B. Next base: position 1,493,273 of record NZ_JBYSWS010000001.1, read on the forward strand.
AGTTCCTGCATTTCATCAAGAGCTTGATTCCATTGTTCTGCATGAACTGGTGTACAGCTAACCGATGTCCTCGGACCCTCCTCACGCTCCATTCTAATCTTGGCCACTTCTAGCTCCGCATCCATAACAAAGGTATGATCTACTTCATCCCAGTCATGATCTTCCCCTGCAATCCAAAATAAAGGAACAACGGGTCTACCGAGTCTTCTCTCAGCCTCTTGGGCTGCTTGTATGATCGTAATGGCCTTATGAACAACAAGCATGGGTCCCGTAAACAAGCCGCTCTGCTGTCCACCTGTAATGACTAGAGTACCTTCTCGCTCCAGTAAATCAAGCGATTTATGTACCGCATCATGCCCATTATATCTTTCATTATATAACCGAAGACACGCGGTTAGCGCTTTCCGGTTAATTCGTTTCTCCTCGGTCTGGTCCAGCCATTTCACTCGGTGCTCCCAGCTTCGTTCATCTCGGTGATTACCACCGTAAAAACCACTTACCTGTTCATAGTGGTCCATGTAATCTTGTGCCAGGCTTGATCCGCCAGATAATGGCTCGGGCACTATATTCATGAGGTATGCCTCCCATTCTACTTCAACCTATCTTGGTTAACTTACTTTAGTAAAGCTCATATTGATTGTACCGAATGATGATGTTCTCCGTCAAAGGAAAATAGAAAAACCGCCAGCGCTCAGGCTGACGGTTAATACTTTCAGAACCTATCAAATTATTAAGCGTAAGCTTTGGACACCCAGTGACCTTTTGAAACCTCAACCAATTCGGTATCTTTCTCTTCAAGGACAATCGTACCTGCTTCGCCTTTTGCTGCGGAAATAGGTCCTTGCATATCATTTTCAATAATCAGACGCTTTTTATTAGCTTCAATCTCTGGATCAGGGATTGGAATTGCAGACAAAAGAGATTTCGTATACGGATGAATCGGATTCGCATACAGCTCTTCACTGTCAGCAAGCTCCACCATTTTACCCAAATACATAACCGCTACACGGTCACTGATATGCTTTACCATTGATAAATCATGGGCAATGAACAAGTATGTCAATCCAAGGCGATCCTGCAGATCCTTCAAAAGATTGACAACCTGAGCTTGAATCGACACATCAAGCGCCGAAATCGGTTCATCACAGATGATAAATTTCGGATTTACCGCAAGTGCACGAGCGATACCGATCCGCTGACGCTGACCACCGGAGAACTCATGCGGATACCGCGTAGCATGGTCACTGTTCAAGCCAACCATATCAAGAAGCTCTTCCACCCGCTTTTTCCGCTCAGCTCGGCTGCCAGCCATACCGTGGATATCCAAAGCCTCACCGATGATATCTGTAACAGTGAACCGCGGATTCAAGGATGCATAAGGGTCTTGGAAGATCATCTGCATATCGCGGCGCATTGCCTTCATTTTTTTCTGAGACAACTTGTAGATGTCTGTTCCACCGAACATCACACTACCAGCAGTAGGCTCATACAGGCGGAGAATTGTCCGTCCTGCCGTAGATTTACCACAACCTGACTCACCAACCATTCCCAGCGTTTCGCCTTCACGGATGTTGAAGTTCAAGTTATCTACCGCTTTTAAGATTTGCCCCTTACCGACATCAAAATATTTCTTCAGGCCTTTAACCTCGATTAGATTGTTACTCTTCATGATGTCTCAGCCTCCCGTGCCATCGGATGAAGGTTCCAGCAACGCGCTACATGTGTATCGCTGAATTCCGTTGCACCCGGATCGATTCGTTCACAAATTCTCATCGCCTCATCACAGCGAGCGCAGAATGGACAACCCACCGGCGGCTTGATGAGGTCTGGAGGCGTACCGATAATCGGAATGAGCGGCTCGTCCTTCTTTTGATCCAGACGAGGCATGGAGCGTAGGAGACCTTTAGTATAAGGATGCTGTGGATTCTTAAAGATTTCCCACTTCGTTCCTGTCTCCACAACTTCACCAGCGTACATTACGATAACACGGTCACACATACCAGCAACTACACCAAGGTCATGAGTGATTAGAATAATCGATGTACCCAGACGATCCTGCATTTCTTTCATAACATCCATAATCTGTGCCTGGATCGTAACATCAAGTGCCGTTGTCGGCTCATCCGCGATGAGTAGAGCCGGACTACAGGCAAGAGCAATTGCGATCATCGCACGCTGACGCATACCTCCGGAAAACTCATGGGGATATTGATTAAAACGCTCTTCCGCATTTTTAATACCTACGAGTTTAAGCATTTCAATCGCTTGTTTTTTGGCTTCACTAGAGGACATACCTTGATGCTTGATGAGTACTTCTGTAATTTGTTTACCTATTTTAATGGTAGGATTCAAGGAAGTCATCGGATCTTGGAAGATCATACCGATGTCTTTACCACGAATCGCTTCCATCTGTTTGTTTGTTTTTTTCAGGAGATTTTGTCCTTGGAATATAATTTCTCCCTTTTTAATTTCTGACGGCGGGGACGGAATCAGACGCATAATCGTTTGGGCAGTAACACTTTTACCACTTCCGGATTCACCGACGATCGCAACCGTCTCCCCTTTGCCGACTTCAAAATTCACACCGCGAACCGCTTTAACTTCTCCACCGCGTACACGGAACGAAACATTGAGATCTTTAACCTGCAAAATCGGTTCCATACCTTCCCACCTCCTATTTTTTCAGTTTCGGATCCAGCGCATCACGCAGTCCATCACCGAAAATGTTAAATGCGAGCATCGTCAAGCTGATAAAGAGAGCTGGGAACAACATCCGCCAAGGATAGTACATCCAGCCGGATAGTGCATCGTTGATCATTGAACCCCATGATGCAACCGGTGCTTGGACACCCAGACCGAGGAAGCTGAGGAATGATTCAGCGAAGATCGCATTTGGTACAGACAACGTCAATGTAACAATAATTGGACCCAGTGCATTAGGAATCAAGTGGCGGAATAACAGTCTTGGCGCACCTGCACCCATCGAACGAGAAGCAAGCACGAACTCTCTGTTCTTCAGCTGCATGATTTCGCCCCTGACAATCCACGACATGTTAATCCAACCTGTAATCGTTAAAGCGAGTATGATCGTACCTAAACTTGGCTCAAATACGACCAGAAGCAGAATAGTAACCAAAAGATAAGGGATTGAATATAGAATTTCAGCAAATTTATTCATGAACTCATCGACACGACCACCAAAGTAACCCATTACACCGCCATAAATGACACCGATCATGAGGTCAATTGCCGCAGCAGCGAGTCCAACGATCAAGGATATTCGAGCGCCCATCCAGGTACGGACGAACACGTCACGTCCCAGATCATCGGTACCGAACCAATGCTCCGAAGAAGGCGGCATGTTCGTGTTCATGAGATCATTCGTTTCATAGTCATAATGTACCATCATCGGTCCAAAAATGGCCATGAAGACGATCATGATCATAATAATTAAGCCGGTCATGGCGAGCTTGTTCTTACGCAATCTTTCCCAAGAATCACGCCATGCCGACAAGCTTTCACGCTGAATAACTTCAGATTGTTTCTCATCTACACCAATTTTTTGAAAATCTTCGGGTGTTAAGTTTTGCGCCGCGGGATGCGGTATAGTCTGTTCTGTCGCCATGATGTTAGCCCTCCTTCCCGCCACTCAGTTTAATACGCGGATCTACTAATACATAAACAATATCGGTTAAGAAACGAGCAAGCATCAACAGGATGCCGTAGAAAATAGTAATTCCCATAATAACCGTGTAATCACGATTTGTAATACTATCAACAAACTGCTTACCAATACCGCCGATGCCAAAGATCTGCTCAATAACAACGGAACCTGTAATAATATTTGCTGTCATGGGACCCACATAGGTTACGACAGGTAAAATACCATTTCGGATAACATGACGGAACATGATAGCGAACCAGTTAAGACCTTTAGCTTTAGCGGTTTTAATATAATCTGAGTGAAGAACTTCAAGCATACTCGAACGAGTTAAGCGTGCGATAAACGCAATCGGCTGGGCAGCAAGTGCCATTACCGGAAGTACATAATCAAGCGGACCGTCAAACCCCATTACGTTAAACAAGCCTGCTTTTTCACCAAGCACGTATTGAAGCAAGGAAGCAAGCACAAAGCTTGGGACTGCAATTCCTAAAACGGAAACAATCATAGCGACATTATCAATTAATTTTCGATGATAGAGGGCTGCCAACATACCTAGCAGTACGCCGACTATAACCGAAACAACAATCGCGATTAGTCCTAATTTTAAAGAAGGTGCAAATGTCTCAGTAATAATATCTGTTACACTTTGACCTTGTTGCTTCATCGATAATCCAAAATCACCTTGTACGATATTTCCTAAATATTTCGTGTACTGCTGAAAAATCGGTTTATCCAGATCATATTGCTCCATCAACCTCGCCAATATTTCAGGCGACGGCTTCTTTTCCCCCATGAATGGATCACCAGGTATGGCTTTCATGAGAAAAAATGTGGCTGAGATCAATATGAACAACGATACAAGCATGTAAAAGAACTTACTCGCTACATACCTCAGCATCCCGCATCCCCCTTGATGTATTGTTCTATGCTCAATTCTAGTTTTATTGTAATAAACACGAGAACGAATAATCAATTCTATAAGTTCCACCAATTAAAACAAGATTTGGCAATGTCAACATAATATAAAAAATCGGGATATATATGAGGGAATTCCCCACATATATATCCCGAAACGCAACCTCTAATTAAGATTACTCAACATATGCGCGTGTAAAATCAAGATCCCCTTTGAAGTCGATATTAATGTTCTTCATCCAAGGTTTAACCAATGAGACGCTAGAGTAGTAATAGATTGGCATAACAATTTGATTGTCCTCAACCAAGATTTTCTCAGCTTTAGCCATAAGTTCCATACGCTTAGCATTATCGCTAGTTGCGTATGCTTCTCTTACAAGTTTGTCATACTCTTCATTTTTGAAGCCGGTGTCATTGTTTCCGCTACCGGAAGTCCACATATCGATGTAAGTCATCGGATCGTTGTAGTCAGCGCCCCAACCGGAACGAGCCACTTGATAATCCAAGTTTGTACGGTTCTTCAAGAACACGCCCCACTCTTGGTTCTGAACTTTCACGTTAACACCCAGATTGTTCTTCCACATATCAGCAATCGCCAAAGCAATCTTCTTGTGGTTATCATCGGAGTTATGAATCAATGTAACTTCTGGCAAAGTAGTGTAACCCTTTTCCTTCATCCCTTGTTCAAGCAATTTCTTCGCTTCTGCAAGGTCCTCTGTGAAATAGGAATCCGCTACTTCTTTACGATACTCGTCTTTCTCACCTTTAATACCTGGAGGTACGAAACCGAATGCAGGTGTTTGTCCACCTTGTGTAATCTTCTCAACAATCGCTTGACGATCAATAGCCATAGCAAAAGCTTTACGGATATTCACATTGTCAAACGGCTCTTTCGTTGTGTTGAACACATAGAAGTAAGTAGAAGCTATACCTTTGATTTTAAGCTCGTTCGGCATTTCTTTCTTAACGGCTTGAAGCTGGTCTGTTGGAATGTTTCCTACAGGGTGTCCGGCATAGTCTAGCTCATTGTTACGGTAACTAGAAAGCTCTGTAGCAGAGCTGTTTACGATACTCATCACTACTTTTTCTAGTTTGATGGATTTGTTATCCCAATATTGGTCGTTTTTAGCCAATTCGATCTTTTGACCTTTCGTAATCGATGCGATTTTGAAAGGACCATTCGCAATGATCGTATCTGCTTTTGTCGCCCATTTATCGTTATCTTTCGCCGATTGGTGAATCGGATAATATGTTTGGAATGCTGTTAGACTTAGGAAATATGGTGTTGGGTTCTCAAGTGTAACTTCCAGCGTGTAGTCATCTGTAGCTTTCACGCCAACTTCGTTAGCATCCTTGACCTCACCCATGTTGTATGCTTCTGCATTCTTTATGTAATACAGTTGGTAAGCATACGGTGGTGCAGGCATAAATTTAGGATCCAATACTCTCTTCCAAGCGTATTCAAAATCCTTAGCCGTTACCGGATCGCCATTGCTCCATTTAGCGTCCTTGCGGAGCGTAAACACGTACTTCAGGCCGTCCTCTGAAATGTCCCATTTCTCAGCCACACCTGGTACTGCCTCACCTTTGTCGCCTTTACGTGTCAAGCCCTCAAATACAGCATTAATGATCGTATTCGAGTTATTGTCTTGAGACTGTCCTGGATCCAATGTAGGAGGCTCTGATGCGAGGTTCATACGGAAAATTTGCTCTTTCGGTTTCCCGTTGTCCCCGGTTGCGCTCTGGTCATCGTTCTTGTTGTTGGATCCGCATCCGGCCAACACAGTACCGATGGCAAGAATCAGCGTCAATAGTAGTAAAAGACTTCTGTGTTTCTTCATCTTGCAGTTTCCCCCTCATAGATTTTAGGTATATGCTAATCGATTATACAACCAGTGGTCAAAAAAATCCATAAAAACCCCGAGAGAAATATCTCCCTGCGAGGTTTAATGACACATGATTGTAAATGTTTTGTTCAATATCATGCCCTTACATCACTTTAAATATGTTAAGTATAATGAGAGAAAATGTAAATATTATGTAACTAATGCTCGTTGTTACGAATGCCAACCGCCATACTGCACGAAATAATCTTTTCCCATCAACCTGTCCCTTCCAACGGTTCTGCGCTCCGCCAATCAGCCCTGCCGTTATTAATAACAGTAACAAAATTAAATAAAATCCAAATTTAGACTGGAACAAAATGTTAAAAAGAGCGGAAACAGAAAAAACCAAAAACAAAGTGGTTACATCCATCGCAAGCCTCATAGCTTGCTTCTTATCTTTTTTTCGCAGATAGACGAACAAATAAATCAGAACAAACGGTATGATTGGAGCCACACTCATAACAATAAATAAATCCATTCTCACGCCTCCTTCACATGAATACCTTCTATCAGTTTCCATATTAGACGGTGAGCAGGCGTTGGCACCCCCTTACTCTCGCCCATACGAACAATGCTTCCATTAATTGATGTAACCTCTGTGGTACGTCCTTCTAATACATCCTTCAGCATAGAGGACGTGTTACGAGAAGTGGATTGACACACCTTTAGAATCTGTTCCCATAAATCGGAATCCCAAGGTATCCCGCAAGCTGTATAAACTGTAATCCCCTCTTCATAAAGTTCCCTCATGAACGCAATACGCTCTTCCGATTCAAGAAGTGCACCATTAGGGATCCGCCATAGAGCTGTTAACGGGTTAATCACAGCATTCATTAACAGTTTCCGATAGATCATGCCATCCAAATCATTCGACAAAAAAACCTCAAATCCTGCTCTTTCCAAAGACGCAGCAAGTGCTTTTTCTGATTGTCCAGTCTCATGGCAGTATTGTTTTCCTTCGATAGAAGACGTCCCTGTCTGTCCGATCCAGGTAGAACCGGCACCCGCATGTATTACTTCGGTCTCTCCCACTCGTTTTGCTCCCTCGGTCGTGATAGCTGCAAATAACGACCAGTTAGGAAGCATTCGTTGTAGTTGTTCCATGTGCCCCGTTCCATTCTGAAAGCAAATCAATTTTCGTTTCATGCATGAATACGGGGACAGAAGTTCCCTAGCGGCTGTCTCGATCCCCGTTTGTTTTACCATCAAAAAAATAAAATCGTGCTCCCCTGGACCACTTTGCTCATGGAACTCCGTAATCGACTTCGCTTGAAACAACTCGCTGGAGATCTGAATCACTTCATCTTTCTCTTCTATGGTTATTCCATTTAATCGCAGTTGTTCGGCTTGCTCTGTACTACGGCACCACAAGACTACATTAGACCCACTAGCTGCAAGTCTACCTCCGTACAGCAATCCAAGTGAACCTGCACCAATAATATGTATAGTCATCACATAAACCTCCGTTGCTGGTGTTTCATCTTAGCTTTTAGTATATATCAGAACAATAGACAAAAATACAAATAACCCGTTCTGGCGCCTTATAAATGCGCTTAGAGCGGGTTATTTATCCCATGCCTCAAGTATGACTACTCAATGCGTTCTAGATTACCGTTGGCATCCATTTTGAAGCGGGTCTTTAATTCTTCTTCCTCTTCATTGAGAAATGCCAGTCTTCTAGCTCTGTCCATAATCTGAATCAATGCCTTATAGTCATCGTTGACTACGTGATAGTCCGTCTTCACTTCACTAACTTCTTTTAATAGACGGGCATTCTCACTACGAAGCCTACTCAGCTCTTCATCCTTCTCACGCAAGTTTCTCTCAAGAACCTTGTACTGACGTCCACTTTCCTGCAATCCACCCTTCCATTGACGCAAAAAACGGATTACCGCATCGATGGAAAGCGTTTCTTCACTAGCACCCTCACTCTTATAGCTATCATGGTCGAGTTCGGCATGAGCCAAGCCTGCTACTTGTGGAACTGCGGCTGTTTGTTTCTTGTAGTAGCTTCGTTTCTGACGCTGAGATTTTGCCAAACTAATGGCATCCTCATATTTCTTACGCACACAGCTGTTCCATCTGAAACCACAGGCAGCTGACGTTCGGCCGATCCGTTCACCGACTTCTTCAAACGCTGATAACTGTGTACTTCCTTCCCGGATATGACGAAGAGTCACCTCCGCTAAAATCAGATCATCCTCCGCGCTCCATGCATCCTGTCTCACTGCTGACATACCATAAAACCCTCCTAACGACATCCTAAAATAACCGTCTTCAATACCGTATTATTCGGTTGCTGAATAAGGTATAAAAGCTGCTTAATTCATTCCTATGCTTCTCATAGAGTTCATAGAATCTATTTGATACTAAAATGTATTTCCATTTTGAATAAATAACATACGTTTTCGGTGGTATTTGTGTTAAAAATGCAAAATAAGCGTATTTTCAAGAACAAAAGTCACACGAATTCGAAATTTAAGGAAATATTCGTCAGTTAGGCGTTTACACGATTTTACCAGAACGTTATAATGTACATAGCAATAAGCATTGTCCGTACATATGAGAGGAGGATACGATCGTGGCACGCATGTTTCGAGTACTCGGTTTTTTCACCCTGACCATCGGTTTGATGGCGTTTGCCGGGGACATGGTTGAAATGGCTTTGCTTTTCTTCCTGCAGACAGCGTTTTTCGTGATCTTGGGATATCTGAACTTCACGGAGAGAACTTATATTCTTCTCTTCTGGGCTTATATGATCGTGACCTTTACCGGTTTCAGTTATTGGACGATCTTTGAAATGGGCTTACCAGTCTAACATCCCAGTGTAGGAAAACAAGTTAAAAAAGCGATCAGGCATTCTTTTGCCGGTCGCTTTTTTAATGCGCTTTCAAAGAAATAAATATATCGAATTTATTAATAAGGAAGACAAGGGTTGATATTTGAGTCTTCCCCATCATATATTGGTTAACAATGAGAGAATGCCTATTCCTTAATTAACAGATCTTTTTGCCAAGGGGGATACCCGTTTGATTGCGCCTAAACCACGGCTACGGCTATACATATTGATTTCGTTATGCTTTTTTCTCATTTCACACTCCATTACTGGGTCAAAATCCGTATATGCTATCGCGGACACACCAGATATCCAATCGGAAGAAGCAAGAAAGCTGCTAGAGGACAGTCTCTCGATTGTGGAAATTGATCATGAGATTGAACGGATTGCAAGTAAACAGAAGGAACTTGAACAAGTGCAGCAGTCATTAAAGGCCACAATCTCCGAGCTAGAACAACATATCGAAGAACGCCAAGAACAGGCAGGAGTTGTCCTTCGTGCTTACTATATGGGTGAGCGTGAAAGCTTACTGGGCCTTCTATTATCTGCAAAAAGCTTAACTGAATTTTTTAGAATTCTGGACTTTTACGATCTGATTATACAAAATGACCAAAACGTCCTTAAAGCCTACGACCAGCAATATAAAGAATTAGTGTCAGCTCAGACCGAAGCCGCCCGAACTTCAAGTCAGTTGATTGAAGTTAAAGAGCGTCTTATGAAGCAAAGAGAGCGAGTTCTTGCCCTAGAGAAACAAGTGGGTGGAGCGATTGCCTCCAGCAGCAATCCTGAAGCGATGACCAAGTTGATCGAAGAGTTCACATTGTACTGGGAGAACGTAGGTATGTATGAACTCAAGCGTCACTTTCAGGCATTGGCAGATGCCATGAACAATCTCCCGGACTTTATTCAGAGTAGTAAAAACATGCTGAAAACCAACGGTAAAGAGTATTCCATTAGTATTCATGAAGATGATCTCAATCAATTCCTTCGATCTCAGAATGAGATTTTTAACACTTTTGCATTTCATTTTGACAATGGGAAGATATCCGCAGAGGGTAAGAGTGGAAATTTATCACTACTTATTGAAGGAAGATACACCATCATTAATGATCCCGAGAACGCCATTATGTTTCAGATAGATAAGCTTGTATTTAACCGACTGGAGCTACCTGATACGACACGTGAAGCACTTCAAAATGAGTTCGACATGAACTTCTATCCCAAGCAACTCGTATCTTTCCTAAAAGCTACCGAAGTCAATACAGCCGATAAATTACTATTGGTTAAGTTAGAACTTGATATGTAAAAAAGAGAGCTACCGGAGTCGGTAGCTCTCTTTTTTTATTAGGGGGATGCCGTCTTGTATTGCTCCAAGAACTCCTTGATCTTCATACGGCCATGGAGAAGGTCACTAACTGAACTTGAATATGTACCAAAGCCATCGTCTCGCCCAAAGTTCAACCTCATAGCTTCATCATGTTCCATCATGGATGTAACCTGCTCAATAATTTCCCTGTGCTTACTATGATTGATAGCGCTATCAGTATAGTTATCAATCATAGATATAGCTGTTAGATTACCAGTCGCCTCAGTCCATGCTAGTACAGCATCTTTCGAAGTCATTTTAGCAATCCACGCCATTGCAAGCGAAGAAGATTCGCTTTGTGCAGTCACTGCAAAACTCCGTGATTTTATGATAGGCTGCATGGAATTCGAGTTATTACTAACAAGTGTCAGCTGACTACCTTCAGGTAGATAACGACCTAATAAGGAATATGCACCAATAACGACAGATGCACTACCGCCTTCACTTCTCTCCGTACTCGCTGCTATTGCTCCCTTGGTGTCTATGAAATTAATCCAGGAGTCTCCCACTGAAGGAGCCAGCATCGAAATCACTTCTTTATTAGGTTGCGCTGGATCGCCACCTAGAGTAGATACTACCGACGCGAAAGCATACGGATCTTCGGGATCTAAAGCAAACACAGGTCTATCCCCGTTATTATTCTTATATTCAAGCCAAGCTTTCCGATTAGAGGGCAATTCAGATTGATCTCCTTCAGGGCTCCAGAGAAGTACGTATGGGTCCATATCAAATGGAATCCCCCATTGGTATCCATTCCACTGAACAGGAGGTAGAAGTCCGCCAAGAAGCTGGGAATCAGGGACAACCGTTTGTGAGGCGTCAATCGGAAGTAAATAGCCTTTGACCGCTAAAGAATTTATCCATTGACTGTCTACTAATAAAACATCTGGGCCTTCACCCAAGTTCATCTGTCCCATCAAACCGGCTTCATTGGATTCTAAAGATTCCATTGGAATGATCTCGACAACAGCACCAGTTTCTTTCATAAACGCTTCATTCATCTGTTTAAGCTTATCTAGTTCATCACCATTCACCTGCACAGCAATTTGTATTGGACCTAGATCACTCTCTGGCGTGTCCGGTGTCTGTGAAGGGGGGATAGGATCTTTCCCCGGTGTATGATTGCCTACATTCTTAGTAAATTCAAAGCTTGGAGATAGGCTGGTTAAAGACAGAAGTAATATGGCAAATAAAAACCAATAGTTTTTCCGTTTCATACCTTCTCCACTCCTTTTTGAGCCTTGTCCTTATTTTACCAGACTTATAGGGCTCTTGTCCTACCTTTTTTCATAGTTACATAAGACCATTTTTTTCTAGATTAGAATTCTTCCCCTCGGCACCTGCAAAAACAGCCCACTGCAGCTTTTCAGCTACAGCGGGCCTCATTATCATGATATCATTTCCCGGAAAATAGTACTTACAGCAAATCTGCTGCTAACTGAGCCAGCTTGGATCTTTCCCCTTTAGTCAACGTAATATGACCACTGAGGCCCTCCTGCTTAAATCGTTCAACCACGTACGTTAAGCCATTACTAACGGCATCCAGATAAGGATGGTCAATCTGTTCCGGGTCGCCCATTAGAATAACTTTACTGCCTTCACCTGCACGAGAGACAATGGTTTTCACTTCATGTCTTGATAAATTCTGAGCTTCATCTACGATAATAAATTGCCCCGGAATAGAGCGCCCGCGAATATAAGTAAGAGCTTCGACTTGAATACTCCCAAGGCCCATTAAGATTTTATCAATATCGCCTGACTTTTTCGTATCAAATAAATACTCCAAGTTGTCGTAGATCGGTTGCATCCAGGGACGTAATTTCTCATCTTTTTCACCTGGTAAATATCCGATATCTTTTCCCATAGGTACAACGGGCCGAGCAATCAACAATTTTTTATATTTATGGTCATCCTCAACTTTGCACAGACCAGCAGCTAATGCGAGCAGTGTTTTGCCGGTACCCGCCTTTCCTGTGATGGTCACAAGCGGTATATCATCGTTTAACAATAGTTCAAGTGCCATGCGCTGTTGAGCATTACGTGCGGATATTCCCCATACAGGATCATTACTTAAATAAAGAGGCTCAAGCCGTGTCGCATCCGTGCTGACACGTAATAGCGCAGACTTTCCAGTTCCCATCTCATCTTTTAGAATAACAAATTCATTAGGGTAAAGTGTATATGGCAATTGAAGTGGCTTGATTAGTAAAAAACGATAACTGTAAAATTCATCAATTACAGAAGGATGTACCTTAAGTGTGGTGTGGCCTCTATACAACTCACTTGGATCCGCTGTTCTATCAGACAAATAATCTTGAGCAGTAACGCCAAGCACATCTGCTTTGATCCTTACGAGCACATCTTTGCTCACCAAAATGACAGGTCGTGGATCATCTTTAGGGTCTTCCTCTAATTTATAATTCAAAGCGACAGCCAGAATCCGATTATCATTCGAGGCCTCGCAAAACATCTCCTGTACCTTAACAAAGCTGCGGTGGTTCAGCTCTACCTTGAGTCTGCCTCCATGATCTAGAGGAACACCATCATGAAGCTGTCCCTTTTCCCTTAATCCGTCGAGCAGACGTGATACGGAACGAGCATTCCTCCCGAGTTCATCAGCGTTTCGCTTCTTGGAGTCGATTTCTTCTAGCACGACTGCAGGTATGACCACTTCATGCTCCTCAAATGCAAAAATCGCATTGGGATCGTGCAGCAGAACGTTGGTATCCAGTACAAATATTTTCTTCATCGTTTCCCCTCCACTGCTCCATCATTACAATCCACCACTTTGTTCGAAGAATACTCCGCTCATTAACGTTCTATGCCCATCACCTCCCTTTCAGAATTACAAGGGGTTTATTTGGTAACCCAGCAGTTTATGACAGATTGCTAGCTCTAGCGACAGTGATCGTATGTTTTTACAGCATTCTTCATGTACATACAAAAAAGCCTAGTGATCATATCACTAGGCTTTTCTCATCGCAGCCAAAACTTGTCCGTCGAGCTTTTCCGCTGCTTGTTCGTCATATATTTTAATAAACTCAGGAGAAGCGGCAAGTTGAATACCATGAAAGAGTGCATTTCGAACAAATTCAACATGAATGTCGAAGCAACACATATCAAAAGGAACCCCATCCAGCGGATCCTGCCGAACTTCAGCACGACCACTAATAGCAATAACTTGTTCATTACAGAATACCGTCACAGAAGCAAGCGGATTACGCTTTAAATTGACAACGAGCCGTGAACGGTGATCGATTGCCAGCCTAAGTGTTGATTCATTCACAGGATAAATCCATGACACAACACTGGAGGTCGGACCTCCGGATTCAGCATCCACAGTATTCAATAGGATAAATGATTCTGGCTGCAGCTTCTTCATCAATGCTTCCGTTAATTGCGTAGCGGGTTGGGACATCACACCGGCCTCCTGTACAATGAACGTCTATTCATTACATTGTATTATAGCACAGGGTAAAACTTGCCTTCAATTGTCACGACTTAGGCTCAGAATCCGCATTTGTCTCTTCTGACTCGCGCACATGCTTGCCGGCCAATTCATCTTTCAGTGCCTGCTTGGCATTCTCAAGTTCTTCGTTATTAATGTATACGAAAGGACTTCGCCATTCGCCTGTAACCGGCATGAATTTCACATCTTGTTTATTGATGTCAAAATAGGCTTTGATCATATTTTTAACCTGATCTTTTTCAATGTCCGTTGTCATATTATCGTCTACCGCATCCAGAACTTTAAATGCTTTAGTCGCTCCACCAAACGATTTCATTCGGTCAATCAAGGAGTGAAGTACTTCACTTTGACGAGCGTTCCGATCAAAGTCATTGGATTCTTTGGTTTTTGGGCTACAGTTTGATTTCCGATAGCGAACATAATCCAGCGCCTGTTTTCCATCTAACTCTTGTGGGCCGGCCTTTAGATTAATATCTGTTCCATCCACGGAATCCTTATAACACATATTGTACTGAACATCTACACTGACACCACCTAAGGCATCAACAACATCCCTAAAACCTTGGAAATCCAGAACAGTTACGTAATCGATTTCGACGTCAAGATACTTACTAAACATCGTTTTCATCTGCTCTTCCGCTTTGATTCCACTATCCTTCTCTTGTCTTTTGAAGGCTCCATAGAATGCATTTAGCTTCTGATTTGACTTATATCCTTCCAACTGGATACTCGTATCCCTCGGTAAAGACACCATTGTAGCAGAATTCGTATCCGGGTTCATCGACACAACCATCATCACATCCGTCAGATTCGTCCCCGATTCAGGGCGATGATCTGAACCTAGCAACAGCATCGTGATCGGTTTCACCGTGGCAGCTTTCTCTGGAGGTACCGGATTGTTATTCCCCGTGTCCAGAACCCCGTTCTCCGCTTTGAAATATAAACTCCCAGCATAAACGGCAACACCCAATACGGCCAACAAGACAAGAATTAATATAAATTTAAAAAATGATTTCACACCGCTTGGCTTTTTACGAGGCGGCTGCTTCTTGCTCTGCCCCCCGGTTTTCGCTCTCGGAGGAAGATTACTATGACCTGAACTCATAATCATAACACCTTTTTTCTCAATTTAGATGAAGGTCCGATAAACACACCCAAAAAGGTGTATTTATCGGACCATGTGTACTTCTCTCTCTTATAAACGAGGGTGACTGGCAAAAAGTTGCCGGATCAACCTGCAGCTAGTAAATTAGCGTGTCTTCGGCTCCGTCTGAGATTTTCTCTTCTGACGATCCTCGACAAAATAGCGAATTCGAACCATCAGCATCAGCGCTACCGCTACAAGCAAACATTGGATTATAGGCAGCTTGTCCACTTGGAAAATGAGCAGCATACCCGAACCAAGTGCCATTAAGATATACAGGAGAACTTCTTTCAAAAGCGGAAGCTTCTGTTTCACCCGAAATACCTTGTTGTACACGTACGTAATCAGCACAAAAATGATGATATAGGAAACGATCGGATGCGCGGCAAACCACGATTGCATAATAGGTTCACTCCTTTACGATAGGAAACACATTCAGCTACTTCAACCTTAATAGAAAATACTCTCTCTATTATAGATTGGCTTGCGCCATTTTACGATGTTTTTCTGCACGCTCACGTTCACTTTTATTCAGAATCTTCTTACGAAGACGAACAGACTTCGGAGTAATCTCACAATATTCATCGTCATTCAAGTATTCCAACGCTTGTTCCAAAGAGAAAATACGTGGCGTCTTCATCTTAACTGTATCATCTTTTGTAGCGGAACGAACGTTAGTCAACTGCTTCTCTTTACAGATGTTTACCACAATATCGTTATCACGAGTATGCTCACCAACGATCATACCTTCGTAGATTTCGGTACCTGGTTCTAGGAACAATGTACCGCGATCTTCAACAGACATCATACCGTAGAATGTTGTTGAACCATTCTCTGTAGAGATAAGAACACCTTGGTGACGTCCGCCAACTTGTCCTCCATGAAGTGGACCGTAGCTATCGAACGCATGGTTCATAACACCATAACCACGTGTCAATGTTAGGAAGTGTGTACGGTAACCAATCAATCCACGAGCTGGGACCAAGAATTCAAGACGAACTTGTCCACTGCCGTTATTAATCATGTTAACCATCTCAGCTTTACGTGCACCCAGACTTTCCATGATTGCTCCTGTGCTGTCTTCAGGTACATCAATCAACAAGCGTTCAATCGGTTCCATTTTTACACCATCGATCTCTTTAACAATAACCTCTGGCTTGGAAACCTGTAACTCATAACCTTCACGACGCATGTTCTCAATCAGAATCGTAAGGTGAAGCTCACCACGACCCGATACAATAAAAGCATCTGGGCTTTCTGTTTCTTCTACACGAAGACTGACATCCGTTTCTAGTTCTTTAAAGAGACGTTCGCGCAGTTTACGGGAAGTAACCCATTTACCTTCACGTCCTGCAAACGGACTGTTGTTAACAAGGAATGTCATTTGTAGTGTAGGCTCATCGATCTTAAGGACAGGAAGCGCTTCAGGATTCTGAGGATCCGCAATCGTTTCACCAATGTTAATGTCCTTAATACCTGCTATAGCTACGATATCACCAGCACCCGCTTCTTCGATCTCAATACGCTTCAAACCTTGGAAGCCAAACAACTTCTCAATACGGGCTGTCTTGGTTGAACCATCACGAGTCATAACGGCAACGGATTGCCCTTGCTTGATAATACCGCGGTTAACACGACCTACCGCAATACGACCAAGGTATTCGTTATAATCCATCAGTGTCACGAGGAATTGCAAAGGCTCGTCCACTTTCTCCTTAGGAGAAGGAATGTGCTCGGTAATCGTTTCATAAAGAGCAAGCATGTTATCATCTTGCTTCTCTGGATCTAGACTAGAAGTACCATTAAGTGCTGATGCATACACAACAGGGAACTCCAATTGCTCGTCATTAGCGCCAAGCTCAATGAACAAGTCCAGAACTTCATCTATTACTTCCGCCGGGCGAGCTGCCGGACGGTCAATTTTGTTAACAACAACGATCGGCGTCAGGTTATGCGCAAGTGCTTTACCTAGCACGAACTTCGTTTGAGGCATACATCCTTCATAAGCATCAACGACTAGCAGTACGCCGTCAACCATCTTCATGATACGTTCTACTTCACCACCAAAGTCAGCGTGACCCGGTGTATCTACGATATTAATAAGGAAATCCTTATAAGTAATCGCTGTGTTTTTTGCCAAAATAGTAATACCGCGCTCACGTTCTATGTCATTAGAATCCATTGCACGTTCCTGCAAAGTTTCGTGTTCCCGGAAAATACCGGACTGTTGCAGTAACTGGTCGACTAGTGTCGTTTTACCATGGTCAACGTGGGCAATAATTGCAATATTGCGAATCTGATCTCTCGATTGCATAAATATATCTCAAATCCCTTCTCTTCGAATAAACCATCAAAATAAGCGCCAGGGCGTTAATGCCAACCGACGCTTCAACATAACCACTATTTTATAGGTAAACGGATATAGAAATCAAGTCTTTTCAGAAAATTTCCAGTAATATTACCACCCTTTAGACCATTTTCCACCCTTCGTCCGTTTACGCCCATAAATAAGCCATATCCCGATTGCAATGAGGACAAGAGCAATGATGTAAAGTGCCCCTGTATAGAGCCAGGTAAATATTAAGATTACAGCAGAGAGTAACGTAAGTCCGAGTGCTATCGGTAATACCGCTGCAGGACGAGGTGTTTCATACATGTAATACTCATACAACCCTACAGCAATACCGAGAATAAGCAGCGGCCACAAAGAACCCATCAAACTCCAACCCCAAATACTGCATATGAGGAACAATAAACCATAAACGGTCAAGATCCCGGCGGGAATCAAGATAGCGGCTGAAGCGCGCCGGCCAAAGAACAGTACATGGAGAATCAGTCCCGGAATGAGAACGAGAAGCGGCCAGAAAGTACGACCTAAAAATCCGAATACACCAAGTTTACCGAGCAGAATGACAACACCAGCTGCAACGATAAATACACCAAGCATCAAATCTTTTTTGGAGGACATCTCATCACCCTCTTCACTTAATATATAGCGTCACTGGCTGCATAAAGAATAAAGCTGTTACATTAATTTTATCCGAAAGCGACAAAAAAAACCACACATCGAGCTTGTCCCCCAAAAATTAACGTTTACACTCGACTCCAAAAAATATACCTGACAAGTCAACTTGTCAGGTATATAAATCATTTAGGCTCTCTTAAGGTTGATGTTCTTCATCCCACTAATGCTAATGACCAAGAGAGCTAATGCTATGGGAAGGAGATGATGATATTCAGGCAGCCAATAAGCAAGAATAACTCCCGTCTTCGAGTCCTGAAGTATCATCTCCCCCGCTGTATAAGCCAAAATGCCAGCCCCGATATATAGCAATAGTGGAAATTTTTGAAGGAGTTTAGAGATTATACCGCTTCCCCATACGACAATTGGAATACTAATAACAATACCAATCATTATTAATGCCAAATCACCATTAGCGAGTCCTGCAATGGCGAGTACATTGTCTAGACTCATTACGAAATCAGCAATTAATATTGTATTTACGGCCCTCCACATTGATGAAGTCTCAGAGACACGAATCTCATTCGAATGCTGTTCGGCTAGCAGCTTGAATGCAATCCATAACAGGAGCAGTGCTCCACCAGCCTGTAGATAAGGAACCTTTAGAAGTAGCACAGCGATTACGGTAAGAAGACAGCGTAGAATAACTGCTCCGAATGTACCAATCCATACCGCTTTTCTCTTATTGGGCTCTGGAAGATCTCTGCTCGCCATTGCTATAACCAAGGCGTTGTCACCGCTTAGTACCAGGTTAATGATCAATATTTGCCCTAACAGCCATATCGTCTCCACTAGACAACCCCTCCCCCTCTACACATATGATTCATACAGCCCCGCTATGCTTGCATGTGCGAAAAAATAAGCCTATAATAGATCCACTTTGTTTTAGGTGAACCCGTAACTTTAGAGGAGTGACATAACATGGATACTGCAACTTCGGATTTCTTACTGTCATTATTCAGCATTGTGTTTTTGGACCTTGTACTGGCCGGAGATAATGCCATTGTCATCGGGTTGGCAGCTCGGAACCTTGAAGCATCCACTCAAAAAAAGGCAATCATTTATGGCACAGCAGGTGCGGTAGTCCTTCGAATTATTGCCACAATACTCGTAGTTTGGCTGCTTAATATTCCATGGCTTATGCTAATTGGAGGAATTTTACTTATCACGATTGCGTACAAGCTGCTAACTGATGAAAATGATCAGTCGGACATTAAAGCTGGAAAAAGTCTTGGTGCCGCCATTCGAACTATTATTGTTGCTGATGCTGCCATGGGTTTGGATAACGTATTAGCTGTTGCTGGTGCAGCAAAACATAATAATCTGCTCGTCATTATTGGTCTTCTAATCAGCGTCCCTATCGTCGTCTGGGGTAGTACACTGTTTATAAAACTTATCGATCGATTCCCTTGGATTATCTATTTAGGAGCTGCAGTCTTGGGATACACAGCCTCCTCTATGATTACAGATGAGAAACATTTTAAAGTATTTTTTGATACACACCCACTGGTTCGCTATCTCTTTATTGCAATGATCATCATTGGCGTTATAACTGCAGGACACCTCAAAAAAAGAGCATCCAAGGTGCGGCGTGAGCAAGCATCTTGAATTTTCACCAAACTAAAAAAGGACTTCACTGCCCATCGGCAGTGAAGTCCTTTTTTGTCTTCGCAGGTCTTTTCTAGAACCATTCTTCTTTTACAACTTCATCCTGACTCTCATTATCGCCTTTAGTCATCTGCTTTCCGTTCTTTAGAATGATTGTCTCTTTATTCTCAACCGCGATCTGGAGTTTCTCCGGTAAATCAACAAGGGAACTTTCTATACTCTCCACAATCCGCAGATTAGGATTGGTCGTAGGCGATTTCGGCACGAACAATGTGCAGCAATCTTCGAAAGGGAGAATCGACGTCTCGAAAGTTCCAATTTCCTTCGCCAAGTTAATAATGTCATTCTTATCCATCATAACCAATGGGCGAAGTATAGGCAGGTCAGTAGCTTTACCTATAACATTCATACTAGGTAAAGTCTGACTTGCTACTTGACCAAGACTGTCCCCTGTTACAATCGCAAGTGCATTTTCTCGTTCAGCAATCATCGTCGTAATGCGAAGCATAGCACGGCGCATAAGTGTAATCATTAGATTATCCTGACCAAGGCCAGTAAATGATGTCTGCACATCGGTAAATGGAACCAAATGAAGCTTAATTCTCCCAGCATAATTGGACAATATTTTGGTAAGTTCAATAACTTTATCCTTGGCTTGCTGACTTGTGTACGGATAGCTGTAAAAATGCACACATTCAACCTCAAGCCCTCTCCGCATGGCAGACCAAGCGGCTACTGGACTGTCGATGCCTCCGGATAGTAGAAGCATTGCCTTTCCGTTCGAACCCAGCGGATATCCTCCCACAGCGGGCACGGCCTCATGGAAAAGATAGGTTAGATCTTCACGAATCTCAACCTTGAGCTCAATTTGTGGGTTCTTTACCTGTACTTTTAATTGTGGATAGGTTCGAAGCAGAGGTGAGCCAATAAGATGGTTCATCTCGTGAGAAGAGTGAGGGAACTTCTTCCACACACGTCTAGCATTCACCTTAAAAGTCGTATTATCCGAAAGTTGAGAGTGCCCAATAAAGTCCACGGCTGTTTCGATTATGGCATCAAGCTCGGAAGGGCAGACTCTTACAGGGCTGATGGATACAAGTCCAAACACTTTCCGTAGTACCTCTATCAATGCATCCGGAGATTCCCCGTTCAACTCTACATACATTCGTCCATATTCCTTAAGAATCTTCGCTTTAGGAAATGGTCTTATCACAGACTTTACATGATTAAGCATAGATTTCTCGAATCTATTGCGGTTTCTTCCTTTCAAAGTAAACTCTCCAAAACGGAGAAGCAGCATGTCATAAGTAATATTCACAATGATGTTACCCCCTTTTTACAGTTAAGGGACGAAGCTTCTCGACAGACTGGTGAAGCGCATGGATCAAACGAATGACATCGTCCTCTGTATGCTCCCAGCCCAGACTGATACGAATCCCACTTGCAGCTAATTCCTTGTCCTTACCCATAGCAGTTAAGACCCGACTTGGTTCACTATTCTTGGATGAACAGGCCGACTTTGTCGACACGAGCATCCCTAGTTGCTCCAGGGTATGGACCAATACTTCAGGCTTCAGACCAGGATATGAGAAATGAACAATGTGAGGCGCCCCTTGACTGCTACTGTTCAGTACGAAATCTGGTATACTGCGAATTTCCTCCAAGAGTAAATTACGCAACTTGCCTATTTTATCACAAAATTGTTCCTGATGCTCTTGGGCTAATCTCATCGCTTTTGCTACAGCTACCGCTGAAGCAACATTCTCAGTTCCCGGTCGTTGTCCACTTTCCTGAGAACCTCCAACTAACAATGGGAATAATTCAACACCTTGCTTCACATAAAGGATACCTGCTCCTTTTGGCCCTTTAAACTTATGGGCGGATAATGTGTATAGATCGACCTTCCAGTCTTTTAGGGATACCGAGAGCTTTCCAAACCCTTGCACGCCATCCACATGGAATAATGTACGATGGTTCCGCTCTTTAATTATGCTACCAATCTCTGCTACCGGCTGAATTGCACCGGTTTCATTGTTTACATGCATTATACTTACCAATACCGTATCTTTTCTTACAGCTTCTTCAAGCTTCTGGAGATCAACCACACCCGTTTCATCAACTGGCAAGTATGTGACTTCCCACCCCAGACTCTCAAGCTGCTTAAAACATTCGTAAACCGATGGATGTTCCGTTGTTGTAGTAATCAGATGCTGTCCCCGTGAGCGGTATTGCATTGCAGCACCTTTAATGGCTATATTATTCCCCTCCGTTGCTCCCGAAGTGAATACAATTTCTGACGGCTGCATTTCAAGCGCTTCTGCACAGACCTCACGAGCCCGCTTCAATAACTTGGCAGCATCTTCCCCAGCTTGATGAAGGGCAGATGGATTACCATAATGCTGGTTCATAATTTCTGTCATCGTGTCCACAACTTCTTTGTGTGGAGGTGTCGTAGCAGCGTGATCCCAATAAAGCATCTCCATAAATCCCCTTTCTGTTAATCACAAAAGGATCAAACGGGTAACCGGAATTGAGCACTTAGCTCACCGTATACTCCCCGTTTGATCCTTCTTTTAGGCATGTATCATTCAGAGGCTAAGCCTCATATTTCTCACGCGCATTCATTACTTTACGGATATAAGCTTGTGTCTCAGCTGGAAGTAGGTGTGACTGAGCCATTAGCTCTTCATCATTCGAAACGCCAAGACGTGTAACCCGAGAAGGTCCCGCATTATATGCAGCCAAGGCCATGGCAATCTCTCCACCAAACTTCTGAAGTTGATAAGATAAGTATTTAGTTCCGCCTTCAATATTCTGAACAGGGTCGAATGAATTGCTAACACCGAGTCCACGGGCTGTACCATCCATCAACTGCATCAAGCCTTTAGCTCCTGCCGAAGACACTGCATTCGAATTAAAAGATGATTCCGTATCAATGACAGCTTTGATCAAAGATGTCGGTACGCCGTATTTTTCCCCTGCGGCTGTAATTAATCCCTCAAAAGCTGATTTGACAGAAGACACTTCTTCACGTTCCTTGACAGGTTCAGCGGACGATACAGACACTGGTTCAGCTGATTCGAGTTCGCGTTCGTTATCCAGCGTCCCAAGTTGTTGCCACAATAAACCGTCTTCCCAAGTAACACCGGGAGCTAACTTTACTGTTGTTCCTGAAGAAATGGAATTGCTGTTATTCATCATGCTCGTTAGTACTGACTCAAAATCTCCACCGTTCTCCACAGTTCCGAGACTTTGCGTCAGGTCTAAAGAACTGCTATTCACGGAGCGCTGTAATTCTACCATACTTCTCGCTGATGCCAGATCAATCTGCATGTCATTCATCACATCTTCCTGTAAGGTTTCAATTTCCATTTTACATCCTTTCAGGACAATCTGCTATACTCTATAGCAAAAAAAGCAGACGATTCACCCTAAAAGCGTGAAAATCGTCTGCTTATTCTCATTATTTACCTAACGGGCAAATGGAATGAGGACAAAATAGCTAATCGTAGCTAAGATACCCAGTCCCATGGACCAAGATCCAAGTGTCCTGCTACCTTGACTGTAGGCATAATAACCAGTGACGGCTGCAACAGGTCCAAGGATCACCGACCACATGAACAATGATGCAATACCGAGCACCAATCCTATATAACCTGCCATGCGGCCGGTTGATTTTTCTTCTACAACCGGATAATCGTCATCATATCTTCTTGTTCGAACATCTGTACCGACAGGAGGAGATACCTCTGAGGCATATTCCTCATAATGTTCTTTACGAGGATAATCCACCCGACTGCGTTTGGTATCAATCACCTTGAGATTATTCTTCTTGTGCTTTTTGCCCTTACCCATGCTGTCACCTCCGTGTGGTTGAAAGACAATTAAAGGACGCCGTTATGCTTTGGGTTTAAATGTTAGGCAGCATGTGGATGAAGAGGTTCCTGCACTATCCTTATGATTGTTAACAAAATCCTCATCTGCAAACTCAGCATTCAGACGGACATTCGCATGTCGGTCAATTTCAATCATGATCATGTCTGCCCGGCACACATTTTGTTCACCCCAATAATTACAGTTGCTTACACTGCACTTAACGTATGGTTTGGCTTCATTGGCCATTAGAATCACCTCATACATATTTTCTCCGCAGTTCACCAGGTGTATTCACGTTATAGGTTGTCAGTAGGTGTTAAGTTACACAAAAAAAGAGATGCCAAATGGCATCCCTTCCTCAGTTTACATTATATTAATAAAATAATTGTTTTCTAAAATTTATGCATGTCTTCTTTCAGACTGCATACGGCGTTCCGTTAAATAATCACTTTCGTAGTAACTTAGATCATCCCGAAGTTCTTCGTAAATTTTCGTAATATCCATGATGACATCTCTTGCAGGGCGAACTGGTTTCTTACGGAATCGAATCGCGTCCTGACCTGTATAAGCATAGCGTCCATCCTCAGAATAGCTTTCATTTTTAGGGTAGAAGAAACTGTTCACACAG
The DNA here is from genome assembly GCF_058781425.1 of Paenibacillus sp. FW507-14B1B. NCBI lineage: Bacteria > Bacillati > Bacillota > Bacilli > Caryophanales > Paenibacillaceae > Paenibacillus > Paenibacillus sp. FW507-14B1B. Next base: position 1,517,687 of record NZ_JBYSWS010000001.1, read on the forward strand.
CTGTGGTATACACGATACAATTCCTTCTCGGCAAACTCAGCATCGAAATTAGGACGACGCTGGACAACACCGAGCTTCTCGAAGGATACTTCTGAGAAAGTTAACAAGTGGCGAAGATCTGAAAGAAATCCTTTGTAAAAATGAATGGTCTCTTCATTCTGTTCTGCGTCTAATTGAGGCAAGGTGTGTTCATTCAAAAACGATTCCATGATGCTTATTGCGGATTTCAGTTTCTCCCTTGTCTCCGCGCACAGATTCTGAAGATTGTCTGCTGGCATTACGGTTGCTCCCCCTTAAATGGTTACTGACCGCACTAAGCTTAAGTCTACGGCGGTCAAAGATTATGTATTATCCTAACATAAAATACCGCTTTTCGAAATCCCTTATGAATACACTTTCAAGGATTTTTTAGGATAATATTATCCAAAGAAAGGTAATTACATCAATCTTCCTTACAATGGCGAATAAAATAGCTCTCCTCTTCCAACCATAAGAAAAATAAAGTCCATCTGTAAGGAGAAATGAATATGAATTCACGACGCCTATGGAGTATATTGGGATTCGCTGCAGTCTTGGGTTTATTCGTCATTTTCTTATTAACCCCTGATCCCAATCTTCCAGAGTATGCTGCAAAACAAAACGAGAAACCCTTACCAGCCAAAGAAGAAAATCGATTAAAACAGGCAACAATATCAGGTGATTTAGATGCCACGGATCATTTTAGTCGCATGGATGCCAAGCAGCATTTACAGATCATTCTAAAGCATGAAAAGCATCGCAAACCGGAGCAGATTGTAAGATTGGTAAAAGATCACCAACGTACTCACGATCACTTCGAGAAATTCATTTGGTACGATCTGAAGAATCATAAAGAGGAAGAAGTAAACATCAAAAAACCGAAATGGAGCACTCAAGATCAGCAACAGATCAAGGAGCATTTAGAACGTGCACGGCAGAACCTGCAGCAAGGAAAAGCTTATGCTTCCCCACAATTTAAAGCAGCTGGAGAAACCTATTTTGTTATGGCTGAGCCTTCTGAGGATAAAAAATATGGCGCTGCTGCAATGATTAATATGAAAGTGCTAAAGGAAGTAAAGAATCACCAAAAGCGGAATTTACGGATGATTCCTTATCCAAAGGAAGGTAAGTTTAAAGTTGAATCCGTTCACAGCGATACCCTCCGTGATCTTACCGTTAAAACAGGGCATGATAACGCGAATGCAAGTCACTTTTATGAGAATGAAATTGTTATTCGTTTCTCTCAAGAACCAACAGAACTCGAACTCAAACAGATTGCTAAAGAAATATCAGGAAAAATTCCTCGTAAGCTAGGCTATGCCTATGTGTTCAAATCTGACCGGATGGATTATAAATCTCTTCACACCTACTTTGTGGAGAAATGGAGTCCAAAATATGCAGAACCTCATTTTTTGTATTTGACGAATGAGAAGAATGAACCACTGACAGAGAATGTAAATATCCCAAATGATCTTCTGTTCTCTGATTATCAATGGAATTTACCAGCTATTGAAACAAACCGTGGCTGGAACTTGTCCAAAGGGAGCAAAGATGTCATCATCGCCGTTGTCGATACCGGAGTTGATCTGAGCCATACCGATCTGGACGGGCAATTAGTATCAGGGTATAACGTTGTGGACCCGTCGAAGGCACCTGCGGATGACGTTGGTCACGGTACCCATGTTGCTGGCATTATTGGGGCACTCGTAAACAACGGGGAAGGTGTTGCAGGAGTTAGCTGGTATAACAAAATCATGCCCGTTAAAGCGCTAGACGGAAGCGGTTCAGGTACGACCTATGCTGTAGCAGAAGGAATAATATGGGCTACCGATCATGGAGCAAAGGTCATTAATATGAGCCTTGGTAATTACGCAGACTCACAGTTCTTGCATGATGCTATTAAATATGCTTATGACCGTGATGTTCTCCTCGTAGCTGCTTCTGGTAATGATAATACAGAGCGTCCAGGATACCCAGCTGCATACCCAGAAGTACTAGCGGTTGGAGCAACGAATCAAGATATGACCCGTGCAGACTATTCTAACTATGGAGATTATATTGATGTAACTGCTCCTGGAACCAATATTGCTAGTACCTACCCTGGGAATCAATACGCAGCACTCTCCGGTACATCCATGGCAAGCCCTCACGTAGCGGCTATGGCTGGGCTTATCCGATCATTGAATCCGGAACTAAGTAACCGTGAGGTTATGGATCTTATGATATCGCAAGCTGTAGACCTTGGTGAGAAAGGAAAAGACAAATATTTTGGCAGCGGACAAGTAGATGTGTTTCGGTCACTTGAAGCTGCAAGCAATCAGAGCAAACCTCTCCAATTATGGCCAGAGCATGTTCTACAGCGACTCCAACAAGAGCTTCAACGGAACCCGTAAATAACAGAAGTAAAAGCAGCTTTCGCCAAATGGTGAGAGCTGCTTTTTTTATTAGTTGTGTGTGGTTGATTTTATTGTATTATCTTTTTTTACGAGTACGAGAAGCATTAGTAGAACGTTTCTTAGGTTTAGAAGAGGAAGATTTACTGGAAACATTCGCGCATCCAACTTCTTCTTCTTCGTTTTCCCATTTGTATATATGTTGCTGTACTGGAACACAGTGCACTTTATCTACAACTTTTATCGGATGGATAACAGGTACAATTTGTTGCACATAATGGTCTCTTACAATGACTATAGGATCACATATAATCGGTGATACTGGTGGACAAAAACTTGGGCAATGATTTTCGCAAGACATTGCTAGCCACTTCCTTTCTGTTGATGATAACAGCTTATTAATCCAGGGGCTATTTGGTATGGACGTCTGTCCGTCAATGACATTAGCAGCATAAAAATGATGGATTTGCCCGGGGTAAACAACGAAACATACAAGAAAAAACGCGCATCCTTGGGCAGATCTCTAAGATCTGCCGAAAGATACGCGTTATAATCATGCATATACCTGGGTGAAACTATTCATCTTACTGTTGCAGTTAGGAAAGCTTACCATAAGCCGGGTTCTGTGCTTGTCGTGGTCATAACGGGAACTACCCTGCCACCTTAAGCGACAATCATCTATCTAGGCCGAGCATTACTACACGGCTCCAGCGACCAACCCAGACGCACCTCGGGCTAAGGCTGCTTCCTCGAAAGAAGCTTGCGTCCCATTAGGTCTTGCTCCAGGTGGGGTTTACCAGGAACGAAGTCACCAGCGTTCCTCGGGGTCTCTTACACCTCGGTTCCATCCTTGCCTGTGCCGCATAGCGGCCATCGGCGGTCCATTTCTGTGGCACTATCCTTCAACTCGCGCTGACTGGACGTTATCCAGCACCCTGCCCTATGGAGCCCGGACTTTCCTCTCGCGGCTCTTAGCCGCCAGCGATTGTCTGTTAAACTTTCCGGACAACACTTGATAGTATACAAGTTATTTGGACCTTATTCAACCCCATAAATAATAGCAGTCGAAGGGGATCGTTCCATAACTTCCTTATTAAATAAAACGGAATGGTTCCGTATTAATCTTAGAAGCTACAACACGAGTCTCATATCGATTATCTTTGAATTTATTATCCATCCATTCAGCCACTTTCATCTTCATGATCTTTTCGGCATTATGACCTGGATCGATAATGGTTAAACCGGCAGCCAAAGCATCCTGAGCAGTATGATAGTCAATATCACCCGTTACAAGAACGTCCGCTCCTTTAAATATCACTTGGTTCATAAAGCTTCCACCCGAACCACCAATTACAGCAGCTTTTTTGATGGTACGATTTAAATCTCCTACGACACGTACATGTGGGACATCCAGTTTCTCTTTCACGATGTCCACAAGTGCAGCAAGTGTTACCGGCTCGCTTAGTCTTCCAATCCGCCCGAGGCCAAATGAGCGCCCTTTTAGATCAAGTGGATATAAATCATATGCCACTTCCTCGTATGGATGAGCTTTGAGCATCGCTTGTACCACTTTATTCCGAAGGTTATCCGGAACGATAGTCTCGATTCGAATTTCATTTACTCGTTCCATTGTCCCCTGCTTACCGATAAAAGGATCTGTCCCTTCTCCTGGCACAAAGGTACCAAAACCTTCGATATTGAAGCTGCAGTGACTGTAGTTCCCAATGGCACCCGCCCCAGCATTTAATACCGCATCAAGCACCTCTTGATGATGGCTTTTGGGAACAAAAACGACGAGTTTAGAAAGCTGTTCTGTATGAACATCATGAATAGGCTGCGTGTTTTCCATACCAATGGCCTCGGCCATCCAATCATTCATCCCGCCTTCAGTCACGTCCAGATTCGTGTGACTTATGTACACAGCGATGTCGTTCTTAATCAGCTTCTCATATACTTTCCCCATCGGTGAGTCTGTCTGAAGCTGTTTCAAAGGCCGATATATAATTGCATGATGCGCAATAATGAGATCTGCATTCAACTGAATGGCCTCTTCAACGACCTCCTCATTCACATCCAGAGCAACTAGTACCGTCTTAATTTCCTTTTGTAAGGTGCCAAGCTGTAGACCAATTCGGTCATCCGGCATAGCTACATACTTCGGAGCTAGCTGTTCCATGTACTGAATTACTGTTTGTCCTTTAGCAAACATACCAGCACCTCCTCAATTAGCTTAATATCTGTTCTAATGCTTTCAGATTTCTCTTCCGCAGAAACCTGTTCTGATTTCGACAAAGAATGTAGGATTCCTTTTAGCTTCTGAATCTCGGTTTTCCACTTGGCATGAAATACAGAAGTTGGACGTTGTATTAAATAAGGTCCAAAACGAAGGAGCCACTCTGTTGTAAGCACAATCCCTCCATCGAGAATACGCTCTTTATACAATGTCTCATTTGATATTTCTAAGTCACTCAGCTCTGCAGGTTCTGCTATTAGTACTTCGTAAATCTTACCGTCTTCCTCCAAAATATGCTCATTAATCAATACCCATTGATGTGCTAATAACCATCTGCGAAGAATATCTTCCCCTACATTTGGTTGAAGCACTAGCCTGCTTACCCCGGAAAGCTTCTCCACACCACGATCAAGAATAGAGGCAATCAGTCCCCCACCCATGCCGGAAATCGTTATCACATCTACTTCACCCGGCTTTAGTACTTCTAAACCATCTCCAAGGCGAACAGCTACAGTTTGAGTTAGTCCAGTCTCTTTGACTTGTTTGACAGCCGCTTGAAACGGGCCTGAATTGACTTCCCCAGCTATAGCGGAGACACAGGTTCCACTCTCCACAGCTGCGGTTGGCAGAAGCGCATGATCTGAGCCGATATCGGCAAGGCGGCTTCCATGCGGAATATGATCCAATATTAACTGTAATCGATTTGACAATTTCATGATGACACCCACACAATCCATTATATTCGTGACTCTTTCAATACCCTAACAAACAGCATTGCAAAGTGCAATATTGCACTTTATTGTATAACAGAAAACCTTCACAGAAAAGATGGAAGCAATTTGCAATGGTCAGGGAAAAGAGCTAAAATAAAGACCAATAAAACAAATCAAGGAAATTAACCCATAACTAAGAAATTACATATTTCAGCTTTGAACAGCTTTCCTATTTCATTAGACCCATTGATCCAGATGGTTTGTTTAGTATAGTATAAGCATTCCGGATGGCTTCTATATATCGATTCACTAATGATTTTGAACGATTAAAAAGAACCTCCTGCGATCATCCGCAGAAGGTCCAATGCCTTGCTTCTATTCGAGAAAATCCTTCAGCCGCTTACTACGGCTTGGATGGCGGAGTTTACGAAGAGCTTTGGCTTCAATCTGACGGATCCGCTCACGGGTAACGCCAAACACCTTACCTACTTCCTCCAGTGTTCTTGTCCGTCCATCGTCAAGTCCAAACCGAAGACGAAGCACATTCTCTTCACGCTCTGTGAGTGTATCAAGCACGTCCTCCAGCTGCTCCTTCAATAGTTCATAAGCAGCTGCATCGGCAGGTGCGAGAGCTTCCTGATCTTCGATAAAGTCTCCCAAGTGGGAATCGTCCTCTTCCCCGATCGGTGTTTCAAGGGATACAGGTTCTTGAGCAATCTTCATGATTTCACGAACTTTTTCAACGCTCAGTTCCATTTCCGCTGCAATTTCTTCAGGAGATGGTTCACGTCCAAGCTCTTGCAACAGCTGTCTGGATACCCTGATCAATTTGTTGATTGTTTCAACCATGTGAACAGGAATACGAATGGTCCGGGCTTGGTCGGCGATTGCGCGCGTAATCGCTTGACGAATCCACCAAGTGGCGTACGTACTAAACTTATAACCTTTTTTATGATCAAACTTCTCAACAGCTTTGATCAGACCCATATTTCCTTCTTGAATCAAGTCAAGGAACAGCATTCCACGACCTACATATCGCTTAGCAATACTTACAACGAGACGAAGGTTAGCTTCTGCAAGTCGACGCTTCGCTTCTTCATCACCATTCTCAATTCGTTTTGCCAGCTCTACTTCATCATCTGCTGAGAGCAATGGTACGCGTCCGATTTCTTTCAAATACATACGTACCGGATCATTGATCTTAATACCAGGAGGAAGTGATAAGTCGTCATCAAACCCACCGAAGTCGTCATTGTTATTCTCATCTTGATCATCAGACTGACGGTGACTGCTTTCCTCATCACTTTCATTGTTTACTTCAATTCCCAAATCGCCGAGCTGCTCATAGAATTCTTCCATTTGCTCAGGATCCTGATCAAAAGGTGACAGTTTCTCCATTATATCTTTGTAACTCAATACGGATCTCTTTTTACCTTGCTCAATCAATTGATCTTTTACTTGATCAAGTGTAAATTCCGTTTCTAATTCAGTATGCTGATCATTTGCCATCTTTCGACTCCCTCCTCCCTCTAGAAACATTCAAGCTGGGCTGTCATTGTCTCTCTAGGGCAATAATTTCACTTGCAATTTGCGCGGCACGCATAAAATCACCTGATCGTTCCGCTTTCATCATTTCTTCTTTTTTCTGATCAATCTGTTTCTGCTGCGGATATTTCAGTACTTCACGAATACAATCATCAAGTACTTGAACATTCCAGTCCGTAGGAGTATCCATCATGGAAATTGAACTCACCGTTTTCTCAAGTCGATCATCATGAAGAGATGACATAAACCGACTGATATCGGGTGGTTTGTCCTGCGCGTAGTAAGCATATAGATAAGCAGCAATCGCTGCATGATCATCAATATTAAACGCTTCTCCGAGGTTATCGCCCACATACCGAGCAGCCTCCGAATCTTGAAGCATCAGAGACAACAGCCGTCTTTCTGCAGCATGATATGCCGGTAGCAAAGTTGGGGCGGGAATTTGCCCTTTTTTATGCCTACCATTATTCCACGTTTTTTCCTTATTATCCCCACTACCCATCTTTTTTTGCATAGACTGCCTTAATAGGTTGCAATCTTGCTTGAGACTTTCATAAGATAGGCCCAGTTCTGAGGATAACTCCCTCAAATAAACTTCGCGTTCAGTGGAAGAATTCAGGACTGCAATAATAGGGAGCGCTTCTTTTGCATACGATATCTTGCCCTCTTCTTCTAGCAGTATATGGTTTTTTTTCAGATATATAAGTTTAAATTTCGTGGTTGAAACGGCAGATTCTACAACATGCCTGAACCGATCGATTCCGTATTTACGGAAATAGTCATCTGGATCTAATCCGTCTCCCATTATCGAAATTTTCACTCTGAGGCTGGCACCCTCAAGCATAGGTATAACCTTCATAGCAGCTGCCAAACCAGCCTTATCCCCATCGTAAGTTATGACGACTTCCTCTGCCATAGACTTCATAATGACTATCTGCTGTTCTGTAAGAGAGGTCCCCATCGTTGCAACTACATTGTGAAAGCCTGCTTCCCAAGTAGATATAACGTCTCCGTATCCTTCGCATAATATAATCTGACGCTGTTTTCGTATAGACGTCTTGGCATTATGAAGATTATATAACGTGCGGCTCTTATTAAATAATAAACTCTCAGGCGAATTCAAATACTTAGGTTGTCCATCTCCTAAGATCCGACCAGCAAAGGCAATAACTTTGCCATTCCGATCATGGATAGGAAACATAATTCTTCCTCTGAATTTATCAAGATAACCATCACTTTCATGCCTTGCGGACACTAGCCCGCCTTTCTCCATCTCCTTCAGATCAAAGGTCCGCTTGCTCAGAAATTGTACCAGTGTATCCCACCGATCCGGTGCAAATCCAATCTGAAATTGATCAATAATCTTGTCAGTTATTCCACGTGAACGTAAGTATGCCACTGCTTCCTTGCCATGCTCTGTATTCTTCAATAAAAAATGATACAGTTTAGCAGTCAACTCATAAGCCTCATACAGACGCTCTTTCTCCGGATTCCGCGGAATTACAGAAACACCCTGGCTCTCCGGTAACGCAATATCATTCTCTTCTGCCATGGTCTTAACAGCTTCCGGGAAGGAAAAACCTTCAATTTCCATTCTGAATTTAATGGCATTACCACCCTTGCCACACCCATAGCAATAAAAGATCTGGCGCTCCGGCGTAACCGTAAAGGAAGGGGTCTTCTCTGAATGAAAAGGGCATAGCCCCTTCATGTATTTCCCCTGTTTGGTAAGATGCACGTACTTGCTGACCGTATCGACAATATCGCTTCGGACCAGTACTGCCTCGATGACATCATCCGGTATACTGCCTTGTCCGGTACTCATCAAAACCACCTTCATCTCTTTTTGCACGTAAATAGTATTCGCTATGAACTAACGTTCTCCTGCAATTTTTGCAAAAGTTTTGTCAGTTTATGTTGAAAAATTATCCGGTCCTCTTCGACCATTTTCTTAGGACCTTTACCGTAATGCCCAGCTTTCCTCGCTTTGGCCTGATGATGTCTTGAATCAAGCAAAAAATCAATATCTTGATCACTAAAAATACGACCACGATTGGAAAGCACATGGCAAGATTTCGATAACGCTAGTGCAGCGAGTCCATAATCCTGTGTAATGACAATATCACCACGCACAATGTGATTAGCAATATACAAATCAGCACTTTGATCACTTCGATCCACCTGAATCGTTCGTACGCCTTCTTCTTCACGGAGAAAGTGATCGTATGAAGATACGAGCAGAACCGGAACTCCAAATGCCCTTGCTGTCTCTGCAATCTCTTTCTTAACAGGACAAGCATCGCCATCAACAACAATCTGTAAAGAACGTATGGACGTCATAGGCATCTCCGTATTTCAAATTAATGATATCTATATATTATATACGTCTTAGGGTGATTAAAATCCTTCTTCTTAGATGTTCAAATGATAATCCTCTTTTTTCCAACCGTTCCATGGAATAACGAAAGCGGCCACCTCCCCTAGAAAAGGCCCCGCTTTCGTCTATTAAATAATATCTTCAGTTGTGTATGAATTGGTTCTGATTTACCACACCAACTTTGTAAAATCTGCAAACTGCTTCAAGTCACTATCAATACCAGACAACAGTGCTAAACGATTCGCTTTGACCGCTTCATCCTCAGCCATAACCATTACTGAATCAAAGAAACCAGTGATTGGTTCTTTCAGCCCACTAAGAAGTGTGAGTGCAAGCTTACCTTCAGAATCCTTCATAGCTATTTCATAAGGTTGACGAATCGCGAGCCATGCCTCATGAAGCTTGCTTTCTTCTTCCTCTGTAAATAGACTCGGATTAACTGCAACCTTACCCGCCTTAGCAGCCAAATTACTCACCCGGTTAAATGACTCAACAATGGTCTTGAAGTCTTCCGCTTCGCTGACAGCACTCATTAATGCCTGTCCCCGTGACATAACAGATACAACATGGTCAAATCCAGCTGAGATAACAGCATCAACAACATCGTATCTTTGCTCTTCGGACAGAAGTTTCTTCACCCGTAGACTGAAGAACTCATATAGATCTTTACTGATTTCTGATCCTGAACGCTTCAGCACACTCATATCTTCATGAACGGAGAGTGCGACTCCAAATACATCTGACAATGAAACTGGAAGCTTGTGCTCAAGAATAATCTGTACAATCCCTTGTGCTTGACGACGCAGCGCATACGGATCCTGTGATCCTGTAGGTATAATTCCAATCGAGAAGCAGCCAACAATCGTATCGATTTTATCAGCGATACTAATAATTGAACCTACATTTGTAGATGGTACGGAATCTCCAGCAAATCGTGGTTGATAATGTTCAAAGACAGCCTTCGCAACACTTTCCTTCTCTCCAGCCTTGCGTGCATAGTCTTCTCCCATTACACCTTGGAGTTCAGGGAATTCATATACCATCTGAGTAACAAGATCAAATTTGCAAATATCTGCTGCACGACTAACTGAATCAGCAGCTTCTGCCGGAATACTAAGTTTTGCTGCCAAGCTATCTGCTATGCGGCGGATACGGCGAACTTTATCACCGATCGTACCGAGTTCCTCATGAAATACAATGCTTTCAAGCTTCGAAAGGGCTTCCTTAATTTGTAGTTTCTGATCCTCTTCATAGAAGAATTTAGCATCGGACAAGCGGGCACGAAGTACCTTCTCGTTCCCCTTCGCAATAATATCAAGCGAACGATTGTCGCCGCTACGTACCGTTACGAAAAACGGAAGCAACTGACCTTGTTTATTCAAAACAGGGAAATAACGCTGATGTTCACGCATAGAAGTAATCAGTACATCCTGTGGAATTTCAAGGAATGAAGGGTCGAATGAGCCGTATAATACGGTTGGTGTTTCCACCAAGAAGAGCACCTCTTCTAGTAGATCTTCTTTCACAGCGATATTCCAGTCCTTCTCAAGCGCTAAGGCACTGATCTGAGAAACAATCATTTCTTTCCGTTCTTTAACATCTACGATAACATGTTGTCCTCTGAGCACTTCCACATAAGCTGATGCTTCAGGAATTACCGCAGTACTTCCCAGGAATCGATGCCCTGACGTTATATTACCGGACTTAACGCCAGTAATCTCCATATCAATTACATCTGATCCAAACAGAGATACGATCCATTTGATCGGACGAACGAATTTAAATTCATAAGAACCCCATCTCATGTTCTTAGGAAAAGTCATGGAATGTAGGATTCCGTTCAACCCTTCTGCCAAAATTGCAGAGGTTTCAACGCCGATACTATTTTTTGTGACATAAATATATTCAACGCCAGAAAGTTCTTTAAAGGTAAAGCTATCTGGTTCAACGCCCTGACTACGTGCAAAACCAAGTGCCGCTTTACTCCAATTACCGTTCTCGTCTAACGCAATCTTACGTGAAGGTCCTTTGACCTCCTCGCTAACATCCGTCTGCTTTTCCGCTACATCCTTAACGAGCACCGCAAGTCTTCGTGGGGTTGCATATGATTTCACTTCTCCATATGCAACTCTGGAAGCTTCCAGCCATTTAACGGTTCTATCTTCAAGCTGTTCCATCGCTGCACGCAGGAATCGTGCAGGCACTTCCTCCAGCCCGATTTCAAACAATAAATCTTTAGCCACGGTCAGCGCCTCCTTTCTTGATCAGCGGGAATCCAAGCTTTTCACGTTCCTCCAAATATGTCGCTGCAACTTGGCGCGCTAAATTACGAACACGCATAATGTAACCCGTTCTTTCTGTTACACTGATCGCTCCACGTGCATCAAGCAAGTTGAATGTATGTGAACACTTCAGAACATAATCATAAGCAGGGAACACCAAGTGCTGGCTCATCGCCTTATTTGCTTCTTCCTCATACATATTAAACAAAGTGAACAACATTTTTACATCCGATACCTCAAAGGTATATTTGGAATGCTCGTATTCTGGCTGTTGGAATACATCACCATATGTAATACCGTCAACCCACTCCAGATCAAACACATTCTCTTTATCTTGAATGTAAGAAGCAAGACGCTCCATACCATAAGTGATCTCGACAGCAACCGGATTGGCATCAATACCTCCGACCTGTTGGAAATACGTAAATTGTGTAATTTCCATACCATCAAGCCATACTTCCCAACCAAGGCCCCAAGCTCCCAGAGTCGGCGCTTCCCAGTTGTCCTCGACAAAACGGATATCATGATCAAGTGGATCGATTCCAAGACGCTTCAGACTCTCCAGATAAAGTTCTTGAATATTATCAGGAGATGGTTTGATAATAACCTGAAACTGATGATGCTGGTACAAGCGGTTGGGGTTCTCCCCATAACGTCCATCCGCAGGGCGGCGGGAAGGCTCAACATAAGCTACATTCCACGGCTCCGGTCCAATCGATCGCAAGTAAGTCATTGGATTCATCGTACCTGCGCCTTTTTCCGTGTCGTACGGTTGTACGATAATACAATTCTGCTCCGCCCAAAATTGCTGCAGCGTCAAAATCATTTGTTGAAAATTCATGATTTTAGCTCCTTCATACCGTTTTTAATACTGACTGCATCTAATCTCTCATATGCAATGTTTACGCCAGCGCTCTGCACAACAAAAAGCTCTCGCCCTACGTCTGTTGTACAGACATAGGGACGAGAGCTGTGGCTTCCCGCGGTTCCACCCTACTTGGCCCCATAAGGACCCACTTTATCACGTGCAGCATGCTCCCGGGCGCCATGTTCATGGATTCCTATCGCCGGACTCCCACCATCACCGGCTCGCTACACAAAATAGGACTTAAATCCATTACTTTTCCGTTCAACGCATGTCAATATTCGAAAATTGAAACTTAACATATGATACCTAATTTTCGTTCAGACGTCAAATACCGTATTTCTCCATTTGATCTAAGAAATTTTGTGATTTAAGACGTAATCCTAATTGTGTATCCATCAGTGCTCTCATTACTGTTTTAAGCTCTGCCTTAGTAGTTTCCTTAACATCAATATTTCCAAGTCTTCTCAAGTCAAGTCGTGCAAACAACCGAAGAAGTTTCAGTGTCTTGGGTGACACTACCATCGCTGGTGGATCTAAATGCTTACACCGCCGGCACAAGACGCCTCCAAGTCTAGGGCTGACCAGCATCTCCTCGTCAGTTCTTTCATTACCACAAGAGACGCAGACGTTTAGTTCAGGACCATATCCAGCTGTCTGAAGTACCTTCATTTCATATAGATTAATGATAATCTGTGGGTCTTTACCTTCCTGTAAGGCTTCAAGACAAGCTTTCAACTGATGGAACCAAAAAGCGCCTGTTTCTTCATCTTGAAGAACCCGGTCCAGCAGTTCACAAGCATAAGAAGAGTAGGCAGCTTTAAGGAGATCCTCACGAAGCAGATGATGGGACTCAATGATTTCTCCTGCGTTTAATGTCCCAAGACCCGTTCCATTTCTAAAAAAAACATATTCGCCGTAAGTAAAGGGCTGTGTCAGAGCAGCATGACGACTTTTCAGTTTCTTTGCTCCGCGGACAAGAACGCCTACTTTGCCTGATTTTTCGGTGCAAAGCGTAATGATTTTGTTCCCTTCACCGTAGTCCATGCTGCGGATGACAATCCCTTCCGCCCTGTATAGCATGCTCTATCCCCCAACCATTCCTGAAGCAGCCAAAGATCAATCGTTCTCTTCATACTCAACCGCATCTTCCTCTGAGGTGGTCATGCTTTCGAGTTCCGTAGCGCTATGGGACTCCTTATACAGCAAATAAGCATCGACATCTCCAGTCATCGCAAAATACTTCCACGAAAAATCTCGCATTCGTATTCATCCTTTCTTCGGAAATGACGTCTGCATCTACAAGAATAGGATGTGCGCCTGCGATCAGATCTATGATTTGCAATTGTTGGCAGGAGTCGAAATGGAGCTACATTCTGTATCTCAAGCAATGATCACATGGGAGGGATTTTGTTATTGTCCACGGTGGAAACCGAGATCCCGAAGAACGCGTTCTTGGTTACGCCAGTCTTTTTTAACTTTTACCCACAATTCAAGAAATATCTTGGATCCAAGCAATCGCTGAATATCTTGGCGTGCTTGTCTTCCAACTTCCTTCAGCATCGAGCCTTGTTTACCGATAATGATCCCTTTTTGAGAATCACGCTCCACAAAAATAACAGCGGATATATGAACTGTCCCGTTCTCTTCTACCTTCATGTCCTCAATGGTAACCGCGATGGAGTGAGGAACTTCTTCTCTCGTCATATGAAGAATTTTCTCACGAATCAACTCAGCGCACACAAACTGCTCGGGATGATCCGTTACCTGATCCTCAGGATAGTACTGTGGACCCGCTGGCAAATACTTCTGAATCTGATCCAGTAATGTATTTACGTTGTTCCCAAGTCTCGCCGAAATCGGGACGATTTCTGCAAAATCATGAAGCTTACGGTATTCCTCAATTAACGGTAATAAAGCCTGAGGCTCAATTTTGTCAATCTTGTTCATAACCAAAATGACCGGGGTACGAATCTGCTTCAATTGTTCAGCAATAAATCGATCACCGCCCCCAAAGCCTTCGGATGCATCAATTAAGAACAGAACAGCTTCTACCTCACCTAATGTTCCAAGTGCGGTTTGATTCATATAGTCTCCAAGTTTAGACTGGCGTTTATGAATTCCCGGGGTATCTAAGAATACAACTTGTGAATCGTTTGTTGTGTAAACGCCGTGGATTTTATTCCGGGTCGTTTGTGGCTTATCCGACATAATGGCTATCTTCTGACCAATCACCTGATTCATCAGTGTTGATTTACCAACATTTGGACGTCCAATAATCGCTACAAAACCCGATTTGAATGTTTTTTTCTGCATATATTCCTCCGTTATAATTCCGCTATTGTTTCTAAGTTGTACTTACGTACTTTAACTTTGATTGACCAATATTACAAATCCCAAGGTCGAAACCTTATTTCAAAACAATCTATTTGAATCTTTTCATTAACGATCAATGCGTTTCAATCCAACTCCGCAGTGGCTCATAAAATACCACAATCCCTACGACTACCGCAAAAAGAGCGGTAATAAATACCGCCCCTGCGGCTGTATCCTTGGCAATACGGGCTAAGGGATGTTCGTCAGGAGATACTAGATCAACTACAGCTTCCACCGCTGTATTTATTAATTCAGCCGAAATCACTAAAGTTACAGCAAGTGCAAGAAACAACCAACGCATTGGTGAAAGTCCCAATAGTCCGCCTGCTATGAAAACGATAGCAGCCGCAGCGATATGGACCTTCATATTTCTTTCGGCTTTAAAGGCGTGAATAATGCCTTGGATTGCAAAAGTAAACGTCGCACGCAGTGAATACTTGGCAGGTTTCACTACCGGGTCAAACCCACTTCTGCGAGTACAGCTTCCTGTTTGCCCATCATAACGGCTTCGCTTGCCTCATCCTGATGGTCATATCCAAGCAGGTGAAGGAAGCCATGGACGAATAGGAAACCAAGCTCACGTTCCAGTGAATGTCCATATTCTTCACTTTGCAGCTTTGCACGCGGAACAGAAATAATAATATCCCCCAGTACATCAGGAACATTACCGGCTTCATCGCCTTCATCAAGTTCATATATAATTTGAAGCTCTTCATCCGTCGTTTCATGCATCGCAAAAGATAGAACGTCGGTCGGTCGATCAATTCCTCTGTATTCCTTATTTAATTCGTGAATTTGTACATCATCCACAAAAGTAAGGTCCACTTCTCCGTCCATAACGCCTTCAATTGTTCCAGCTTGCTGGAGAATGCGCTCGAGAAGAGAGATCAAATTGTCCGAAATGACAAATTCCTCTTGTTCATTGTTCCATACTAGCTGCAGACTCATTCTCAAACGCTCCTTTTTTGGTCTTCTTCTTTAGATTCCTGTTTATCAGGGGTCACCGTTGTCTTCTGTTCTGGTAAACTATCCGGTTTTCCCTTCTTTATCTCTTCAGGGTACTCGATCCTGGAGTGGAAAATCCCCATAACCGTTTCCTTCAGTGTCCTAGCAATAATATCGAGCTCTTTCATCGTCAGATCACATTCGTTAAACTGATGGTCATCCAAGCGGCTCTTAATAATCTTCTCAATCATGGACTCTACTTGTTCCACCGTTGGCTTGCGAAGTGAACGAACAGCTGCCTCTACACTATCTGCAATGCCCACAACAGCGGCTTCCTTAGATTGCGCCTTCGGACCTGGATAACGGAAATCAGCTTCCGTAAAATCGGGCTCAACGCCCTGCTCCTCGGCTTGACGAAGTGCCTTGTGATAAAAGAAATGTAAAAATGTTGTTCCATGATGCTGCTCTGCAATATCACGGATCGGTTTTGGAAGCTTATAATCCTTTTGCATTTCCACACCGTCTCGTGCGTGAGCGACAATGATGGACTTACTTAATTTAGGATCAATCGAATCGTGTGGATTCTCCATGTTATTCTGATTTTCGATGAAATAGATGGGACGCTTGGTCTTACCAATATCATGATAATAAGAACCTACTCGGCATAATAATCCATCCGCACCAATGGCTTCAGCAGCTGCCTCTGACAGATTCCCAACCATAACACTGTGATGATAAGTCCCTGGTGTTTCTGTAAGCAACTTTCTCAGTAGCGGATGATTTGGATTCGATAGCTCCACAAGCTTAAGCGCTGAAAGAATGCCAAATGTGACTTCAAAAAACGGCATCAACCCGATCACTAATACAGCAGTTAATAACCCTCCTGCGATTGCAAAAGCTAACGCATATAAGGACTCCGCTCTCGTCCAGGATGAGTCATTAATGAGCAGCATAATCAGGACCGACATTGCTCCAAACAAAGAGACCATGATCCCGCCCTTTAGCAAAGTGGAGCGTTGACTGGCGCGATGAATCGAGAAGATGGCTACGCAAGACGTTACTACAGCAAAAAATCCAAAATGAAAATCAAACATTTCACCCTTATTCACATTCAGAATAACACTTGCCATAATGCTGAAAATGATAGCACTGAAATATGCTAAATGGATATCGAGCAGCAAAGTTACTAAGATGACCCCAATTGCCACGGGTGCTAAATATCCTACATAAGCGCGATCTTCACTCTGCAAAATCCCTGCTAAATGCATGGAGATCAGCGTAATCGCATAAATCAATACAAGCATAAGAATTTGGGAATTGTTATATTTGAATATATTCATATCAGACTGGCGAATAAACATCAATATACCTAAGGAAAGCAGCATAGAGAATAAGAAAAGACCAAGCTCAGGCCAATAATTGATCTCATCTTTCAATAGGCCATTCTTGCCAAGAAGTTCGTACAACTCAGGTGTGATCAGTTGCCCTTTCTGAACGAGCACATCCCCCTGCTTAATGAATACAGGCTGGGTATTCTCCCGAGCTTCCACCTTGGCTTCCTTAGTGGCCACCTCGTTATAGAACTTGTTCGCAGTTATCGAGAACCGCACAAGCTCCTGCACGACCTCTCTGGAGGTACGATCATTAAGCGAGCTCGCACTAACAAGCTCCGCAACCTTCGCTCTCGCTGTCTGTGCATCAACGATTTCATTCATCAAACGAGATACGATTTCCCTTGCTACGGATTTCATCTGGTTGATATCTTCAGGAGCAAGTCTCGGAATTTTAATGAACGTCTCTTCCGGTATACGGTAAGCTTGTTGTTCAATCACCTTTTTCATTTCATCAAATAGTTCAGGGGGATACGTCTCCGTCCCTCTATTGCTAGTAATGAAATTGTTCACGAAATCTTGCGCACGTTGTGGAATTTCCTTACGGTATATATCGATCTTATCTTGAACAGACACTTCATCTTGATTCAATCGATCAATCCGTTCGAATAACTGAGTTACTAGTAAGTCGTTACGCAAAGGGACATATGTATAAATGGGCTGTACCCGCTCAGCCGCTTCTTCTTGAGCCTTAAGGGTCGCCTTATTGTCCTCAATCTGCAAAGGAGCCATGATACTCTTTTCACTTCGTGTACCGACCTGAATATCATATCGTTCTGGAAGCAAGTTCATCGAAAAGCTAATGTAGAACATTAGGGCAAGCAATAAAAATAGAATATAGCGTGTCGCCACGCTATATTTCCAACCGTTATTCTTAACAGATATGGACTTGTCCGTCGATGGTTCTTTGGAGGCCATAGCGACAATCCCCTTTAATCTTGGTTTTCTGCTGCTTTATCATATGCGACGATGATTTTTTGTACTAAAGAGTGCCGTACAACATCCTGTTCTGCGAAAAAGACGAATCCGATATCCTCAATCTGATTCAGTACGGTTTTGGCTTCCACCAATCCCGATTTCTTTCCTCTTGGCAGGTCAATTTGTGTTACATCTCCCGTAATAACCATTTTCGAGCCAAAACCGAGCCTAGTCAAAAACATCTTCATTTGCTCAGGTGTTGTATTCTGCGCTTCATCCAAAATAATAAATGAATCATCAAGTGTCCGTCCCCGCATATAAGCAAGCGGCGCAATCTCAATCAATCCTCGTTCTAGCGCCTTCGCTACTTGGTCGGGCCCCATGACGTCATAGAGCGCATCATATAGCGGCCTTAAGTATGGGTCTACTTTCTCTTGAAGATCGCCTGGAAGGAAGCCTAGGCTCTCTCCAGCCTCAACAGCTGGCCGAGTGAGAATAATTCGTTTAGCTGTACCTTCTTTAAGAGCTGCTACAGCCAGAACGACAGCCAGATAAGTTTTACCCGTACCTGCTGGGCCAATTCCGAACACGATATCCCTTTTCTTAATGGTTGTGACGTAATGCTTCTGTCCGATTGTTTTCACACGGATCGGCTTACCCCGAAATGTTGTCGTAATTTCTCCCTTATACAGATCAAGCAACTGATCAGCACGCAAGTCTTTTGCCAGATCAACCGCATAAAGGACATCTCTTTCGGTCAGGATATATCCATTACGGACAAGCTGAAGCAGAACATCAAACAGCTGCTGCAGACTATCCACATGACGCTGCTCTCCTGAGATGGTAATAATCGCTTCTCTTGAGTCAATTCTCGCGGGAATTTCCGATTCAATAATCTTTAAAAAAGTATCCTGCGGCCCGAATAAGGAAAGTCCTTCAGACGCGCTTTGCAAAAAAATCTGAATGCTGGTCGTTTGCTGTGACAAATAGCCTCATTCTCCTTGATTGTATACTATGGGAAGTTCTTTCGAGATCGTCTCTTCCACCTCAAAAAGTACTTTCATATAAACTTTACCATTCTCTTTCTTATCATGCAAAATTTTTTGGCTTACTAGTCTGCTATCTGGGCCATATTTAGCCAAAATATCTCTAAAAGCGCTATCTAATCCTTCTTTCTTAGCTTCTTCCTCAGTTACAGTTGTTTTTGTTTCATTGACCTCCAATACCTTCTCCGTCATCCAACCAAAGGGAAGTACTCTTGAGCGCCAAGTAAGCGGATCATATAAAGTTAATGTCTCATGTTTCTCAAACGGAACCTCCCCGTATCCCCACAACTGGACAGCACGATTACCAAGCACGAGGTAAGATTTCTTAGAGGAATCCCCCGTATAGATTTTTCGTATTTTAACTAAGGGGACCTCAATCTGGTATTCATGCCACACAAGCCCCTTTACCTCTCCCTTAGCAACTACATTCTGCGCATTCTCCTCATCTCCTAATATGCCTGAGATAAGCACCTGCCCCTTCTTCACTCGGTTATTGATCTGAACTCTCGGAACGCCCTTCTCAGCATATATGTGGGTAATTACAGCATCACTCGTACTTACGAGATGTCTCGGACTAAGCAGTTCTGGTTTCTTCGGCACAGAAGCCTCTACAATCTGAATTCGAATGCTAGTACCGTTCCTTTCCACCCCCACCCAAGCGGTTTCCGGTAGCCGAGTTGCTAAGTTGGTAGAGAGCTTGTCCAGTGATTTAAGTCGAAATATCCATTGGTAAGGATACAACCCCTCCTGTTTAGCGGCTTCGAGCACATCCTCTGATGCAACTTTTTCATTGCCTTCCACACTTACGTTCCATACCATCGAAGATAAGGCGAGCAATATCGCAAAAAAAGCTACGATTCCACCCACGAACATTTTACGTTTCAACAAACGCAAAGCACGGAACGGCAAGCCGTGCCGTTCCTGAATACGCGTTCTGCAGCCTGTCCGCTTCAACAAAGGGCGCAGCCCTTTGAAATCATTCAGCAGCAGTTTGAACTCTGCCGAATGTTCCCCCGTTGGTCTAACATCCCATATTGGGGTTCCTGTTTCCGCCAATGCATTAATGAATGCTTCTACATGCTCCCCACGAACCGTAAGCTTCAAATAACCACGAATAGATATCATTGTCGGAATGTTCAAGGTTTCTCCCCCGTCCCTATGTAATTAATATGATTGATCGTCCCTTCAATGGTCACTTCACTACTTTGAATAGCTCGAATGGAGAGGTCAGAACCCGATATTTCCATAGAGCCCTGAGCAAGGGACAGTATAAGCTTCTCCGCCGAAAAATGACGGACGCCTCGATGATTTTCAATATGAAGCTCTTTATTGCCAATCAGGGTCAACCGCGGCAAGTCAAACAGCAAATCCTGTGGCAAATCGAGCATTTCTTGAGTCCATTTCTGCAGCTTGCGGCTGATGCGGGACATATGAAGGCCTTCCCCCTTCCTGTACTGTACACCTTATGAGCGAGAAGCCCTTTTTATGCAAGTTGAAAAGCTCTTCTACCCGTTGATTCATTTCCATCAGCTCACCAAGCATCAAATCCAGAAACCAAAAAAACCGCATCCATCAAAAGACGGATACGGTTTCCCTAACTACTTGCGGCCCATCGGTTTCTTAGAACGGGGTGGTCCCAAAATTTCAGCCCAGATGACACCGTTCAGAGCTTGTTTAGCAAACATTGATTGTTGTTTTTTCGTGGCAACATCAGTGTCCGTTACTTCTAGAATCGTTTCAGGTATGTGAGAAGTCATACGATCTAAATGCTTATGGATCTGATCCAATTCTGCTTGCATATTGCGCTTACGCTTCTCCATACTGTCTCGTTCCTCATGAGGATCATCTACATCTGAGAACAGATCCATTCGGCTCTCCATATCACTTGAAGGTTCGTAATAGATCTCCTTTTCTTGAGCATACGGATTAACCCCTCTGGTTTGCTTGTCATCGGTATTCTCATATGATCGATTTCCTACACTGTCCGCTGAGGCGGTTGTACCAGGACGGGGGTGGACACGACGGAGCTGCTGACCAGATTGCTCTGTCTTGGCTTGCCGTGGCCCTCTTCTGGTCGAATCGTCTCCTCCTCCAAAGGTAGGCATCTGACTAGGTTTACTTTCACCGCTGCCTTTGCCCATTTTCCCAAGTGCAGAGAGGATAAAGAAAGCGATACCCGCCACGATGTAAATATTATCAAGAATCCATTGCATCAGTGGCTCGCCTCATCTCTATTTATTGTTCTTCGGAGTGTCTGGGCCATCTGTACTTTCGCCCATCTTACCGAGGGATCCTCTCATTTGGGTATCAGCCTCGATATTCTTAAGGTTCATATAATCCATCACACCAAGCTTGCCATTGCTAAGCGCTTCTGCCATAGCGAGTGGTACCTGAGATTCGGATTCTACAACGCGCGCTCTCATCTCTACGACACGAGCCTTCATCTCTTGCTCTTGGGCAACCGCCATCGCACGGCGCTCCTCCGCTTTCGCTTGAGCGATCCGCTTATCCGCTTCCGCTTGCTCTGTTTGCAAGTATGCACCGATATTCTTACCTACATCCACGTCCGCAATATCGATCGACAGAATTTCAAACGCAGTACCAGCATCCAGTCCTTTTGATAATACCGTTCTCGAAATCAGATCTGGATTCTCTAACACATCTTTATGGGAACCAGCCGAACCGACCGTAGTAACAATCCCTTCCCCAACACGAGCAATAATTGTCTCTTCACCCGCACCACCGACGAGACGATCGATATTTGCACGTACTGTAACTCGAGCCTTAACCTTCACCTCAATACCATCCTTCGCTACAGCGGCTACAACCGGCGTTTCGATCACACGCGGGTTAACACTCATCTGTACCGCTTGAAGCACGTCACGGCCAGCTAGGTCGATTGCAGCAGCCCGTTCGAACTCAAGTGGAATATTCGCACGTTGTGCAGCAATCAATGCGTTTACGACGCGGTCCACATTACCACCCGCTAAGTAGTGACTTTCCAGTTGGTTAATATTCAAGCCAAGACCAGCTTTTGTCGCTTTAATAAGTGGATTCACGATACGACTTGGTGTAACGCGCCGTAGTCTCATAGCAACCAGTGTAATAATACCAATGCGCACACCCGATGCGAGTGCAGAGATCCAGAGCATCAGTGGGAAGAAACTGAAAAACACGCTCAGTACGATGATCGCCACGACCGCAATCAGTAAAATTGGAATCAAACCTTCTGTCATATACATCATCTCCATATCAGATTATTTGGTTAGGTTTATCTTACCAAAGAAAGCAAGTAACGCAACCACTTCCGAACACTTACACTTCTACTTCCTCAACAACAATTCGGGTTCCGTCCGTCTTTAACACACGCACAGCACGACCTGGATCTATAAAACCTCCTACGGTCACCACGTCAAACCGACGCCCCTCAAACTCTGCTGTCCCCGAAGGCCGAAGTGGTGTAACACTTGTACCAACAACACCAATCAGAATATCACGGTCCTCAATCGGAATATAACCTTGCTCTTTCGTTAGACTCTCCTGCAAGATAAATTTATTCCAGATCCCTCGCTCCTTAAACACAACTGCCACAACAATAATAGCTACAAGAGCACAAGCGGCCGCAATACCTAGTGATAGCGCCACATGCGATGTACTATATGCTGCACGCACAACTCCAACAATCAAGCTTGCGGATCCAATAATACCTAAGATGCCAAAACTCGGAACAAACAACTCCATAAGGAGCATCGCAATACCAATAATGAAGAGCAGCCATGTCTCTGATCCGGCAAATCCAGCAACCGAGTTACCGAAGAAATATAAAACAAAGGCCGCAATCCCTAGTATGCCCGGAACACCAAAGCCTGGAACAATCACTTCAATGATAACTCCCGCAATACCAATAAAGAGCAGTAAGGTCATCACACCAGGACTTGTCAAAAATGTTGCTAACTTCTCCGAAAAGGTACGTTCCATGTGGAACACATCATTCGTAGAGTAACCCATCCACTCAATGACTTCATTGGTGCTATTCGCAATCTTATCAGCATAACCAACCTTTAAAGCTTCATCTGGTGATAAGGCTATAATCTCGCCAGCCTCTTTCGTCTTACCGATCTCAGGCATCTCTACCTTCATCTTGAGGTCTGTCATGCCCTGAGCAATCTCCTTCTGGCGACCCTTCGACTCCGCAGCACTTGCCATCTTACTCTTCCACCAAGCAATCATCTTAGGGTCTTCTACGGGATTACCCATGCCATCGACCATGGACGCTGCACCAATCATACTACCTTCAGCCATCACAATCTTATCTGCATTAAGCGCAATAAAGCTTCCGGCTGAAGCAGCATCCCCGCGAATAAAGGCTACGGTTGGAATCTTAGTATTCTTAATTAAGTTACCAATCTCATCAGCTTGATCCACTCGGCCACCAGGTGTATTAATCTCCAGGACTATTAAACCTGCTTCCATCTTCTCAGCCTCTGCGAATCCGCGCTTCATAAAGCTGGTCAATCCACGTTCTATCTGGTGCTCTACAGGAATCACATAAACCGAACCGATGTTAGCCGCCGCAGCAGTATTGCCTGGACTTACATACATCCCAGCAGACATCAGAATAAAAACTAGCATTCCTACGCATGCCCACACTCTACCCAGCCATGTTCCTCTTATCTTCAACTCTTCCCCTCCTTTACGACATATTATGCCAGTAATTCGCATATATCGATAGGGCAAACCATGCGAATGGCCTCGGGATTAACTTATGTATAAACTCCCCATCTTATGGTAGTTACTACGAATAACTTTACATTTCGTTTCAAAAATGTTGCACCAACGAAAAAAACACCCCTTGAAAAAATCAAGGGATGTTTCGCTTATGTTGTTACAGAAATTGTTGAACAACTTGGTTGACAAGCTTTCCGTCTGCACGCCCTTTAACTTTCGGCATGAGAGCGCTCATTACTTTACCCATTTCGGCTTTTGAAGAAGCACCGGTTTCCTGGATGGTCTGCTTTACAATGACTTTAATTTCTTCTTCAGAAAGCTGTTCCGGGAGGTAGGCGCTAAGAAATTCAATTTCTGCTTTCGCATCGGCGGCAAGATCTTCACGACCTGCTTTTTCAAAATCTTGGAGGGCATCTTTGCGCTGTTTGATTTCACGACCAATAATATCAAGCACTTCGCTGTCATCCAAACTTCTTTTCAAATCTATTTCAAGATTTTTAATCGTCGAACGAACCATTCGAATGTTGGAGAGTTTGAACTTGTCCTTACTCTTCATCGCTTGCTTCATATCTTCGTTCAATCGTTCGCTAAGATTCATGCTAGTTCATTTCCTCCTAAAACTTTCTCTTACGAGCAGCCTCGGACTTTTTCTTGCGCTTTACGCTTGGCTTTTCATAATGCTTGCGTTTCTTCACTTCTGCCAAGACACCATCTTTAGCAATGGAACGTTTGAAGCGACGAAGTGCAGCATCAATTGTCTCGTTTTTGCGAACTTTCGTTTCAGACACCAGTTTTCCCTCCCTCCGACCAGACCGTCCAAGAGCAATAACACGGTTCATCATTCTTCATTATAGGGCAAACTGAAATATGGTGTCAACCTTGAGTGTATTTTTTTAGAGTTAAAAGATAATATCTTTCTAATCTTACCGTTCCTCTTAGCTCTATTATAATTAGGCGTGCGAGTTTGAAATGCCTGTTAATGCACCTAGACGCGCCCCACCCAGCACATGATAGTGTAAATGATGAACAGTCTGTTCACCGTCACGTCCACAGTTGTTGATCAGACGATATCCACTTTCTGCAATACCCAGTTCAGCAGCAGCCTCTTGTGCTGCTTTATGAATCTCACCGATCAGTTCATAATCTTCTCCCTGAACATCATTCATAGAAGCGATATGTTTCTTCGGAATGACGAGGACATGAACCGGTGCAGCAGGTTGTATATCATGAAACACGAGTACCTTATCATTCTCTAGAACTTTTTTGGAAGGAATATCTCCATTGACTATTTTGCAGAACAAGCAATCCATATCAATCATACCTCCTATAACGGTTATCTTGATCCCATCATACAAGAAAACCTGTAAATCCGTCCAATGATAACAAAAAAAATAGAAGCACCCAGGTCAGCTGGAACACAGCTGTCCAGCAAGCGGGCGTATGATCCAAGAGAGATCGCTCTCGTCCATACGTCCGCCGGGGTGCTTCTAAATAGAATGTCGGCTTAGCTGTATTATAACAGCGCCATGTAACTGTCTCTGTGAAAAAAGTCACGACGCAAATTCATTCTCACATTGTCTCCAGAATGATCTGTGAGCCACCACCGGTTTGCTCAGCTGGTCGCACGACCAATTTTCGTGCAAGACGCGCTCTAAGCTCTGGTACATGGCTAATGATACCTACCGTAAGCTGATCGTTGTGCAATTTTTCAAGCGAAGTAATCACGGTGTCGAGTAGTTCCGGATCCAGTGTACCAAACCCTTCATCCAAGAAGAAGAACTGAAGTGGATACTGGCCTCTCAGTTGAATTTGGGCCGATAACGCAAGTGC
The DNA here is from genome assembly GCF_058781425.1 of Paenibacillus sp. FW507-14B1B. Taxonomy (NCBI): domain Bacteria; kingdom Bacillati; phylum Bacillota; class Bacilli; order Caryophanales; family Paenibacillaceae; genus Paenibacillus; species Paenibacillus sp. FW507-14B1B. The sequence continues at coordinate 1,543,347 of NZ_JBYSWS010000001.1, forward strand.
AAGGGATAGAGAAGTTAGGAATGTTTCTCCACCAGAAAGTGTTGATACAGGCCTGCGAACTCCCCCATTGGCATCATCCCGAATAACAAATCCACCGCCAGAGTCTACTTCCAAGGAATAACGCTGCTTCGTGAGGAATCTCAAGCGCTGTGACGCGGATTGACTGACCTGCATTAACTGCTCTTCCGCAACATATTCTACGAACGCGTTCCCCCGAAGACAAGACTGCAGCTTGGAAAGCCGCTCCCCTTCCTCAGCATGCATCAATCTGCGTTCTTCAAGCTCCATAAAACGAACATGGCGTGTACGAAGGTCTTCAAGATCTCTTTCTGCACGAGCCTTGGATTGAATCGCCATTTCATCTGATTGACGATAATGTTCAAGTTGCAGACAACATTCTTGCCAATCCGCTTCGTTAAACTGAGCTCCCTTCAGCTTCGACTCAACATCCTTAAGTCGCAGGGACCATTCACGCTGTCCTTCCCGATGAGCTTGGACTTGTACGGATAGTCTATCCGTTTCTTCTGGAGTCATAAAGGCTTCAAGAACCCCTTCTTCTGTAGCAAACGGCGAGTCCTTAAGCTGGGTCAGCCAGCGTTCTTCAGCCGCCTTAGCATGCGCTGCCGCTGAATCAGCTGCTTGCTTCGCGATGGCCGCATCTTTTGCCGCTTGCTGCTTCGCCTCTTCGGCTTTGCGGCGTTCCTGTCTAGCATGCTCCGCTGCCGATTTAAGATCAAGAAGACGTTGCTTGCATTCCTGCAGTAACTCCTCTGCCGAACTGTCTCCAATCCACGTCCGGAGCCGATGTTCTTTCTCCTGCAACAGTTCCTGTTTGCCTTGATCCTGAGCATCCCACTGAATTAACTGCTTTTCCAGTTCGCGAGCCTGACCCTCCAGATGAAGTACTACGTGCTTCTTTTCTTCCAAAAAGGGAACACTGCGCTCTAGGCCATCTTTTACAGATTCCGCTTTAGCGTCACGTTCCTGCATCTCTTTGAATCGACTCTCAACTTCCTGTAGACTGAGCCCTTGATAACTTTCTTCCCATACCTGCTTCAATGCCTTTATGTCATCTTTCAATCCAGTTAACTTTGTATTGAGCTGTTCAAATAACGAATTTGCATTCTCGACAGAAGCCGAACGTTTGGCCAACTCCTGCTGTAGAGTAGCTAACTTTTGCTGTAACAATGTCGCCTTCTCTCTATATTCACGGAGAATAGAAGCTTGAGTTGAGGTAAAGGCCTTCAATGCTTCTACGAATTGTTCAAGACTAGAAAGCTCATCGGCAGGCTTACGACTGGAAGCCTGATCGATAACCAGACCAGCAGCTGCTTCACCTAAAGCAATGTGTACAGAAATCTCCTCAGTAGCCACTTTCTCGCAGCTTGATGCTGGGATTGGTAAACTTGAGATCTCATTCAGTTGCTGACGCAGTACTAGTCGAATCTCTTGCACTTCTTCTTGGACTTGGCGTATACGCTCAAGCTGAAGCTCCCCGGAGTGATCTGACAACGCTTCTGGCTGAACGGGTGCAGGATGATGAGCACTTCCGCATACCGGACAAGCCTCTCCCTCACGAAGTTCAGAAGCAAGCGAGAGAGATAAAGCATGAAGCTGCTGTTCTCGAAGGGATTCATTCATCGCTTTGAATACTGATGCTGCCTGAGCCGATCCATCATCAACAGATTTCACGGCATGAGTAGCCGAGTTCTGAAGCAGCGATATCTCAGCAGCCAAGATTTCCAGTTGTTGCTGGAATTCTTTTTCAGTAGTTCGTGTTTCCTGTAGTTCTGTTTCCGCCTTATTCAGCTTCGCACGCTGTCCCTTTACTTCTGCCTCAGCTTTTGTTAATTGCTCTTCTGCAAGCAAGATTGATTGTCGCTTATGCATCGCGTCATGCAGCATTTGACGATCTTGGGAACGTGTCTCTAACAGCTTCAGGGAATCCTTTAATTCATCCCTACGTTTTCTACCTCTTTCTAGCAATTCTTGTTCCTTATATAACTGTTCATTCGTTTTGTTAAGTAACTCTCTTGTCTTCACTCGCTGTTCCGTTAGTTCAGAAAGCTCACGCTGTAAAATATTCCGTTCGCGCTGTAACGCAGCTGCTTGCTCCAATTGCTCTGCTCGTAATACAAGCTTCGGCTCCTCTGCTGACAATACCTCCGCTGCTGCGTCATCCGCCACAGTAGCACGCTGCGCTACCACTTCCATCTGTTCTGCTGCATTGAATAACAGTTCCGCTTTTTCCAAAAGCTGGCCATGTGTCTTTACAGATTCGCGCAGGGTGTCCAGTACAGGAACAAGCTGCTTGGCAGCTGCACCAAGCTCGAGTTGCCGCTCATAGTTCTTCATCTCTTCTTCACGGGCCGACAGATCATCTAGTTTACTTCTCAATCGACGCTGCTCAAGGTCAAGCTCTCGCACTTTACTCATACGCTCACTACGCTCGGTGGCAGCAAGCAACTGTTTTCTGGATTCACCGGCGTGTTTTGCCGCTTCTAAGAGCATTTTTTCAGCTTCATTTAAAGCCTCTTTACCTGCATTTCCTAGACCTTGCTGCTCCGCCTCCAAGGATCTAAGAGCCCCATCATTGTCTTTCACTCTTCGGCTCAACTTGACTGCAAGCTGGTCACCATAACGTTCAAGATGAAACAAACGTTGAAGCATCTGACGCCGTTCACTTCCCTTTAAGGATAGGAATTCTGCGAATTTACCTTGAGGTAGCACAACCGCTCTTGTGAAGTCGTCCATCTTAAGACCAATCTTCTCTTCGACACATCTTGTGACATCCGCCAGCTTATCCGCAATTACAGCCTCACCTTCACTTGTAATGGCAACAAAGCGGCTAATTGTATTGCTTACAGATAATTCGTTAACCCGCTTAAATCTGCGTTCAACCCGGTAGCGCTCCGGCCCATCTGCTGAAGCTAGTTCAAAGGTAAATGAAACGGACAGACTGTCCTCTGAATGATTCATAATACCTTGTGTTCCGTTTACCGCCCGCTCGACTTTGCCATACATGGCCAAGGTGATGGCATCAAGCAGTGTTGACTTACCACTACCCGTCGGTCCAAATATCCCGAACAATCCCGTCTCGCACAGCTTCTCGAAATCTATTTCCTGTGGTTCACGATAGCTCTGAAGGCCCGCTACTTTCAGCAATATCGGCTTCATTCTGTCACCTCCTGCCCTGCTGACTCTTCTTCATCCACAAGTTCCATGAACAAATGTACCAAGCTGTCATCCGGCTCTGCTCCTCCGGTCTGACGCTGATAGAACTTTCGGAACAAATCAGGCAAAGGAATCCGTGAGCGTTCGATCTCAAGCTCTAGCGCCTCCATTTCAGGATAGATCGGTCGAATATGCACGATACCATCACGGCTTTTACGTAAACGCTGGATATCTGCGAGTCCCATAGCTTCGGTTAATGACACTTCCAGATCAATAAAAGCATTCATATCTCGTTCTTCATCAAGCCACCGATATACCTCCTGAAGCCCCCCCTTCGCCTTCCAGCGAACGAGCGGACGACCACTACTGAGGAATAGCTCTTCGATCACCGGTGTGCATCCAGGTGAAACATCTATCATCGTTACAGATTTAGCTTGTCCAGCTTCGGAAAAGCTGTATGCCAGCGGCGATCCGCTGTAGCGTATAATCCCTTCACCTTTAACAGCTTGAGGGCGGTGGAGATGCCCCAAAGCCGTGTAGCAAGCGCCCATAGCAAGAGCAGATGGATCTACTGTATACGCGCCCCCCACTTGAATCGGTCGCTCTGACTCGCTCTCTAGTCCTCCAAGCACGTAAATATGACTCATGGCCAAATTTACGGTTTTTGGTGAAAAATCACGCGCCATTAGCTGCATCAGTTTACCGACCCGCTCACTATATGCTCGGCGAAGTTCATCTTCATTTCCATCCGCGGTTAGCAGCTCATTCAGCCTTGCTTCTGAGGGATATGGAAGTGCCGCGATCTTAGCAATCTCACCTGTTCTTGGAGTGGTGACCGTTATAGCTTCCGACGAAGGAAGCCCAACTAAAGTGATTCCTCGTTTAGATACAAGAGGCGTTACTGAAGATACCCGTTCAGGCTGATCATGGTTGCCTGCAATAACAACAAGCGGACGCCCTCCTTCTGTCAGCCGGGCGGCAGCATCATAGAACAACTGCTCTGCTGCTGCTGGCGGATTGACCGAATCGTATACATCACCCGCCATCAATATGAGATCAGCGCATTGATCATTCGCCATATGAACGAGCTCATCCAAAAACGCTTCTTGCTCTGCCAAACGGCTCCGTCCTTCAAGGGTACGACCCAAATGCCAGTCACCCGTATGCAAAATCCGCATAACGCTTCATTCTCCTCCCTACTGAAAACGTACTCCTTGAAACCTATGGTATCAAGGAGCATTGTTGTTTGTTTCTATTCACATTCAAACGATATTAACTATATGAGTACAGCGTGTCCCCCATCATCGAAAAAATAGAGCCATCTTTCAGAGATTGGTTCGCCTAATATGTCCTCGAGTGCTTTGCTATACAAATCCAGCTGGAAGCGATACTGCTCTGTTAATGCTTCAATACCTCCACGGTGCTCAAGTACCCGATCTGTTTTGTAATCCAGCAGGACTAATTGTCCATTATATCTGAACAAGCAGTCCACAACTCCCTGGATTAATACAGTCTCTTCTTCAAACAGCTGATCACGGTTTGAAGCGGTTATCCTAGTACTGTCTGCGATTCCTAGAACGGCTAAGCCTTGATAGGCTTCCGCAGCCGAAAGGCCATAAGAGAAAGGCATTTCTCGCCAAATTTGCTGTGCCTCAATCAATTTCTCACCTACTGGTGAATGGAAAACACCTAGAATGTCTTCTGGTCTCACCGCTTCCGCTTGTACTCTGGTGATCGTCTCATTCTCCGTAAGCTTTGCAATTGTCTCTTCTATGACAGGGAGATCGGTATTATGACTAATAGGCATATGCTGCATTATCGTGTGATAAACCGTCCCTCGTTCTGCTGGGGTCAGGGCTTTATTTTCCATGAATTTTGGTCTTCGCAGTTGGAAAGTGAACTGAGCATTATCTTTCTGTTTGTCCTCCTGCTGTCTGTGGACAGCCGCTTCCTCCATCATATCAAGCGAAGGACTATCCTGCATGGTCAGTAGTTTTTTCATCTCCGAAACGGATGTTTTCGCAGGGATCCCACTTAGCTCTGCATATGGATAAGACCAGCTCAAGCGTTGGTATATCTCTTGTCTCATTTCTTGAAGACTGCCCTCTTCATTCCACCCAATATCGGCAACCGGCTCAAGTTTATGCAGTGCCGCTTCTTTATCAGACCTGTCTGGGCTCTGTGTTTCCTCCTCCGAAACTATAGTTGTCTCAGCAAGCGATTCAGAACTCATCAAATGAATAACCCACCTTGTGCTATCTGAAGATAAAGGGGTGTGATCAAGTGTATCTAAACCAGCAGCCTCTCTCAAAATGCGCGCAGATGGATGACGTATAATTGCCGGTCCGATCCAGTCCAGATAACTCCGTCCACGCGCAAGTAAGTAATCCGGAAGGAGTAGATCCCGCACATGATCAGCTTGCGCCCAACTGCTTATTTTTTTCGGAAGGTCTTTCAGCGTTCCAACCAACACCATCTTCTCTTTCGGTCTGGTAAGCGCGACATAAAGTACACGCATCTCTTCAGCAAGTAATTCGAGCTGGGATCTACGACGAATCGCTAGATTCGGCAGTGTTGGATAACTGACTCTCAGCTTTTCATCTACATACTTCGGTCCAAAACCGAGCTCCTTATGCATCAGGAAAGGTACATTCAAATCCTGTTGGTTGAATTTTTTCGATATACCAGCCACAAACACGATAGGAAATTCTAAGCCCTTACTCTTGTGAATGGTCATTAAACGTACAGCATTTCCTTGGGTCTCCGTTGTTCCTGCAGCCCCTAAATCTCCACCATTATCACGCAAGCGAGAAATAAATGTTAGGAAACGAAACAAACCTCTGGATGAAGTGTCCTGTTCATACTGCACAGCCCGGTCATATAGCGCCGTCAGATTCCCCCTACGCTGCGCACCACCAGGTAGACCACCAATCCAATCCAGATACCCCGTCTCACTGTAAATCCGCCATATGAGATCACTTAAACTTCCTTGACGTGCATCTTTACGCCAACTATGAAGTCTCTCCATGAACTTCTTCAATTTTTTGAAAAGCTCATTTGATATAACAGGTCGTTCATCGCTTACATTCTCTGTATAGATTGAACTTATTTTGTGATTCTGACCGTCCACCAAATCTGCCACACCTGCTGCAGCCTCGGCAAATCCCGGTAACTCAAGTCCCGCAAGCCATGAACCGGTGTTCATATCTGTATCAAATAGATCCGGCATATACCCGGCAACCGCTTCGGAAAGAGCATCATAGAAAGCTCCTGAAGCGCAAAGGCGAACCTGGGCTAGCTCCTCCTCCGTTAATCCCACAATCGGAGACCTGAGCACAGAAGCAAGCGGAATATCCTGCCGTGGATTGTCTATCACCTGAAGTAAAGAGAGCATAATCTCGACCTCAATCGCTTGAAAGTACCCCTTGCTCTGATCCCCAAAGGATGGAATACCTTCCTGTCGAAGCTCCTCCATAATCAGGGGGGCCCACACCATCGCGGAGCGGAGCAGGATTACCATATCCCCATATTGCGCTGGTCGCATAGATTTCAATGACTTATCAAACACCATCAAAGGCTTGCCATTCTCTCCTGTCATCGCCCGAATTCGGCGAGCAATCGCCCTAGCTTCCAGTTGGGCGGTTTCCATCTCCAGACGCTCAGCCTCGGGAAGATAGCCCTCTGAATCTGAGGTGTCTTCATCCTTCACATCTTCAGACTCTGGACCCAGACGGTCTATGAGGAGAAGTTCGGGTGCATACGAATGCTCTTCCCTCTTTTCGGATGTATCCTCTTCTGTTACCTCGGCAATCTTATCCACCTCCGGGAAGGAGGCACCGCATACAAGCTCAGCACGATGATCATAAGCAATCTCGGCAACCGATTCGTTCATAATTTGCCTGAATAGCATATTCACAGCATCAACGACTTCCATCCGGCTTCTGAAATTGCGAGCGAGATCAATTCGAATGCCAGAAGATTCAAGCGAATCTAGGCGTTCTGAAGCATCATACTCCTCCTGATCACCAGTACCGAACTTTTTATACTTGTCCAAGAATAATCCAGGCTCCGCCAAACGGAAACGATAAATACTTTGCTTCACATCACCAACCATAAATCGATTACCCGGTGACTCTCTCGAGATCAAACGGACGATATCTTCCTGAACACTATTCGTATCCTGATATTCATCAAGCAGCACTTCATCAAACTGCTGCCGATATTCGAGCGCTGCATCTGAAGGCATAAGATGATCTGGATCTGAGTCCTTATGTCTTAAGATTTGAAGACAATAATGCTCCAAATCATTGAAATCCACGGTGCTTTTAGCTGCCTTTGCCGCGCGATATCGGTCTGCAAAAGTTATCACCGTCTCCACCAGCTCATTCATAAGCGGAGCCGCTGTTTGCATTTCATGCACAAACTCAGAAGCCGGACGTCCAAACAACGCGGTTTTAAGTTCATTAACCATCTTTTTGACCGTGTCACGAAGTTCTTTGACGCGCTCCTGCAGTTCAGGTACCACATCATCCTTGCGGACCGATTTTAGCTTACCGAAAGACACATTTCGAAACATATCATAAAGCTGATCCCAAGGCTTCGTGTCTACCGCTTCAATCAGAGAATCAATCAAAAATCTATCTTCTTCGAGATTCACGGCATATGGCGCTGGTCCTCCCGGCTGAAGTGCAACTGCCATTGCCTGCTCAAGCAGACCAACGGCCCCCGATAATGCCAGACGTGCATCCGTCAGAATACTACGAACCCAAGCGGTCTCTCCAAGCGCTGTCGTATCCTCCACCTGAAATGCAGCTGCCGTATCCCGGAGCCACCGATCTGGCCAAGAATGACTGCGTGAGAAATTATACAGTCGCTGCACGAGTCGGTACAACGCATCATCACTGCGTTCCCCGCTGAACCAGTCAGCAAGCTGAAGGAATGTTCCACCATTCTCAGCATCACCATATTTTTCTTCGAATAGCTCCTCCAAAATATCCTGCCGCATCAACTCAGCTTCATGCTCATTTAATATTCGAAAATTAGGATCCAAGGGAATTAGTTGATAATAGCGTCTAATCACTTCCATACAAAAGGAATGAAGCGTTGTTATTGAGGCCCTTCCCAGCAGCGCAAGTTGCCGGCGAAGATGCTCATTGTCTGGATCTTTTTCCAATTCTCGATCAAGTGCTTCCCGAATACGTTCACGCATTTCTGCCGCCGCTGCTTTCGTAAAGGTTGCCACGAGTAAACGATCTACACTAAAACCCGCACTTTCATCCGTGATTTTGCGAATAATGCGCTCAACTAGTACGGCGGTTTTACCGGAACCTGCAGCAGCGGCAACTAAAATATCGTCACCACTAAGAGCGATCGCTTTCCATTGATCATCACTCCACATACTTCCTTCCGGTTTCGTCATGATATCGTTCAACTCCCGTCTCCTCCTTTCATCTGAGCAAGCAGATTCCACACCTGATCCTTGCCTGGTTTACCTAATAATTGATATTGACTTCCTTCCATCGACTCATCGAATTGGCACACCGGTCGGTATGAACAGTGGGTACAAGCAGTCTCCTGTCCAATTCGGTAAGGTTCAATATTCACTTCACCACCCGTGATCCGGGATCCAATCCGTACAATATTCTCTCTTACCGCACCCAGTAGCGTATGCCACTGGTCCGGAGTCGCCACTGCGGCGCTGCTATAGAAGCTACCATCTGCCTTCACGGCAACAGGAAGAATGGCTGAGTGCCCTTTGTCCAGAGCAGAATCCATTAAGGAGACTGCCTCACGATCCGCAAGAAGCAATCCTTTCATTTTGAATCGCTTCAAAAGCTCTTCAGCAGCTTGATCTGCATTCATTCCGTTCGGTGACTGAAGAACAGGATCATGAACATGGAAATAAAGTGTACCTGCAGGAAGAGCAGTCTCTCCTAACCAATCTTCAGCAAATGTAAGTAAAACATCCAGATAAGTCAGCATCTGTAGTGACAATCCATAATACACTTCATGCAGCTTTAGATCCTTCTGACTCGATTTATAATCAATAACCCGAAGCATGATTCCATTCTCTCCGCGCGCCATATCAACACGGTCAATCCGGCCGACCACTTCCATCATCACTCCATTAGGTAGCTCAAAAGCTAGTGGAGGAATAGGTTTATCGGGCCCGAAATCTAACTCCAAGCCAACCGGTTCAAAGCTGCCTCGACGAGATTGTTCACCTAATATGATAGAAGCGCGGCCTACAATATTTTTAAGCTTGCGGGATATATAGCCGTATCTCTTCGAGCTAAGTAGTATCTCACCTTGTAAGAGTGGAACGAGCCGATCTACCGTCGACTCCGCCTCGCGAAGGCATTCATCCGCACTCAGATCTCCCCAGCTTCGATGCTGCTCTTGAAACCGAGAAGCCATATCACTGAGCGCAGCATGAAACAGCTGTCCAATATCAGGAGCTTGAAGTCGGTAAAGTTGTCTCTCCTTCAGCTTAAGTCCATGTGAAGCAAAATGGGAAAAGGGACATGCTACAAAACGCTCCATCCGCGACACACTTGTGCGAAGCTTACTACCATATAAGCGTCGACTCGTATTCTCCTTTAGCGTCTTCGTTTCATTGCGATATGAAAGTGAGGACAACATTGTTTCCAGTTGATCTTTCCATTCCGCATTACGAGCGAACCAATTGTATACTTCCCACCACAAAGGCGGTAGGTTCCCTCCATTCCTAAAGTCTCGAAGTCTACCTACAAGAAAAGCGAGGGATTTCCCACTTCCAGCTATGAATCGTCCTTGTTCCTCTGTAGCTTGCGCACCATGAGGCTGAGCATAGAGCACCTGTTCATTCAACTGAAACATGCTCTTCAAATGTCGTATGACCTCCGATGGCAGCAGTCCTTTCCCCTCATGATCAGCAGTCGGATAGCTAACCCACAACCGGTGGCTGGCACTGGTTAGAGCCGTATATATAAGAAAACGTTCATCCAGAAGTCGACGTGAAATGTTAGGAGCTAGTTCCATGCCAGAACTCTCAAGCGTAACCCGCTCCTGCTCTGTCAATATGCCATCATCCTGAAATTGAGCCGGAACAACCCCGTCATTCACGCCCAATAAAAATACATATTTAACGCCACCCGAACGGGTATGATCCATGCTGCCTACCAGTACCTGGTCAAGAGACGGCGGTACAAGTGACATTTTGAGTTCGGTTAGACCTGTATCCAGCACACCTGTAAACATTTCTGTGCTCAGTTTTTCGCTTCCCATCATTTCAACGATCTGATCTAGAAGATCCAGCACAGCAGACCATATCTGGCGATGCTCTCTAGCCTCTTCAGGCTTACCGCTATCCAGTGCCGCTCTACTCATCAGCTCCAGCTTCTCCGGCACCTTAGCCTCTTCAAGCAGTTTAAAAACAGCTGTACATTTATCAAGCGCTGTTACGCCTTTCTTCATTCTCTTCTCAAAAGCAAACAGCGGGCCAGTAATCGCCGCACGGCAATTCTCTATGTGATGGAGTCCTTTGCTGTGACGAGTCCCCTCAGCACCATCTTCCAGAGACAGGCTAGGTATGCCTTTCCAAGGTCGACCATCGGTCCAACGCGAACCTTGAATACCAGAAGCCAGTACATGGTTCTCTAATACATCCATATCCTCTCTGGTTAGTGATCCATCTAGAGGGAGCAGAAAGTCTGTTTTGACACATCGGAAAACATCATCGTAACGCCAGCGCCGCTGGACGACATCAAGAGCCGAACGGATAAACTCTACAAGCGGATGATGAAGTTCACTTCGCTTTTGATCAAGGAAATAAGGCACATCGTATTCGCGAAACAGTGGCCCGATTAAAGATTCATAATCGCCTAGATTACGGGCAAACACTGCCATCTCACGGTATCTTGCTCCTTCTTCCCTGGATAATCGGATCATCTCACGAACTGCACCCTCCACTTCAGCACGACGGTTCGCAGCAGCATAAATCGCTAAGCCCGTATCACCCTCATTCTCTTCATGAGAGCGAAAGCGTACTTTCCGGTCATAACCACGTTCTAAATGCGCAAGTACGGAACAATTCTTAAACCGCGGTAGTGTATCTTCCTGAAGCAGCGTGTATGAAGATTCTATGTCCAATTCATCTGCAATTCCTTGTAGCTTTACATATGTCGTAGCGGTTGGATGAAATAAATTTAATTCATGCGGCATTGCACCACTTGAATAAGGTTTATCCAATGTCAAAGCAGCGGTTACCGACGAAGCGTGCTGAATCAGTTCCCTAAGCACTGCGTATTCCTGTGGGGTAAAGCCATGGAAACCATCGATCCATATATCAGCATTGCTGATATATGATGAACGACTAATCCCTTCAGCAAGCGTAATAAGTGTATCTTCCTCATCCATATAAAGTGGGGATAGCTCGCGTTCAAAATCTCGGTATAACATTACTACATCCTCAAGCTTTCGCTTAAGCATAGGAGAGCTTCCTGCGACAGAGGTCAAATAAGTAAGTTGGTCCTCAATACAGGCAGAATCAATACAATATCTTTTCATTTCAGTGTATAAATCACTTAGCTTACCTACAAAACCTAACTGTTCCCCTGACGCACCAAACAATTTAAGTTCCTCTTTACGATGCTGAATGATCTTGTATAACATCATTCGCTTGCCTTCTTCACTAATTGCAATCTTGGCAGCACCGCCCGTTTCCTGCATTACCCGGTAAGCCAATCGACGAAAGCTTAGTACTTGGGCACGAAGACTCCCCTTGATTTTCCCAGAAGTGACTAGCATATTCTCCGCTTGAAATGAGGCTTGCTCTGGTACGATCAGAATAATCGGCTTACCTTGAGGATCCTCCTCCAGTCGTCTTGTAATCTCTTCACATATAGCGGTGCTCTTCCCGCTTCCAGAACGCCCGATAACAAAATGCAACGACATGTCATACCTCCTTAATACTCAAGCCTATTGTTCGATACATAAACCCTGTTCTATATATAAAAAAATCATGTCTAACAATCGTATTCTCTCAGATAATCTTTGACTCTTAAGCTGAAATCCCTATACTTTCAACCTATAAGATGATGTCTATTAGTATAGCATATCTGAGAATAGAAGGAACATACGTTTGGATTGCATTACCATTAGAAACACAAATAAGAAACTTATTTATAAACCATTATAAATCGTCCCTATCAGGCCCTTAGTCAACCCCTTCATTCACATCAACACATCAAAAAAGACTGCTCAATTAAGCAATTATACTTCGCTTAATCAAGCAGTCTTTTCAATCTTTATTGCAACTGTTACTCTATATTGTCTTTTTGCTACGAACCTCGAATACTGCAAACTTCAAATAATGACCTTCATCTACACCCAAGATCTGAGGGTGATCCTTGCCAGCTGCACGCCATTCGATTAGACGTAACACTTTACCGGCATCCTGCGCCGCTTCTTTAATCGTCTCCAGGAATAGATCAGGACGCATGTGATATGAACAGCTCGCAGTGACAAGATAACCACCTTCATTAACTAACTTCATACCATGAAGATTGATGTCTTTATAACCGCGGCAAGCTCCCTTGACCGCACCTTTACTCTTGGCAAAAGCAGGAGGATCTAGAATAACGACGTCCCATGTGCGCCCGCCTCCAGCTGTTAACGGCTTGGAGGTATCCACCTTATGGTCCCCTTTTGCGCGTTCCTCCCGCTCTTCTACACCTTTCACCTGTGTCCGAAGATATTGAAAAGCGTCATCCACAACGAATTCGACACGATCCTGAAATCCGTTCAGCTCCACATTTTCTCTTGCACTTTCGATCGCATGCGCTGATATATCCAAGCAAGTCACTTTTTTAGCACCGTACTTACATGCATGAAGTGTAAAGCTTCCTGTGTGTGAAAAGCATTCAAGAACCGTTGCTCCATCCCAGTAAGGAAACGTAACTTCTTTTCCACTCTTGTTAACAGGAACCGTACGAACTTCTCCGCTGATTTCAACCTCCTGCTTCACAATTCCACTTCGGCCTCCCCAGCCCTTCATAAGCGGCTCAATAGAGGCTCTGTTCTCACGCTGGTCAAAGAAATAACCCGTTTTCTGACCTTCTTCAATATCAACTTTGATCTTTAATCCATTCTCTGTCACAGTAACGTGCCTTGGACACTCCCCGTACAATGTTCCCTTGCGTTGTTCGAGACCTTCCAGTTCCCTCACGGATACATCGCTGCGCTCATAAATCCCTACAGGACTCATTACTTCTACGAGAGCTTCTACAATGTAATCTCGGCAACAGTCCATACCAAGTGTCAGAATCTGAACTACAAGCACATCAGCAAACCGATCTACAATCAGACCTGGAAGAAAGTCTGCCTCTCCATATACAAGACGATATGCATTCTCTTCACTAATAAAGCGCTCGCGGTGAGATAAACATTCCTTGAATCTAGCCACAAAAAATTCCCGATCCAACTTCTCAAGAGGTTGGTACGAGACAATTCTTACTGTAATTTGGGATTTCGGATTATAGTAACCCGTTGCCAGAAAACGTCCCTGATGATTCATCACTTGAACCAATTCACCAGGTTGTGGATTCCCTTCAACGGATGCGATTTCACTCTTAAAAACCCATGGATGACTCTGTTCTAATCTTTTCTTGCGATTGCGATCTAAAATGACCGATGCCATTCTTAACTTCACTCCCTGATTTCTCTCCCTATGGACAATCATTGGTATGCGCGTCCCATTGGGGTCATATGAATAAACTAACAATTATTAAAGGAGAATCTCATGCTTTCTTCACTCTGGTTTCCGGTCACTTATGGCCTCGTCGTGTTCTTGCTGGGTATGAAGATTATGGAGGTATCTCTTCAACGCTTTGCTGGCCAGCAACTGCAGCAATGGCTGCACAGAGCAACGTCCACCCCTCTAAAAGGAATGATCACAAGCACAGGTCTCACTGCTCTATTACAGAGTAGCACGGCTGTCACGGTGCTAACGATCGGTTTCGCCAATGCTGGTCTCCTGAACTACGCAGGAACATTAGGTATCATTTTAGGCACCAATATCGGTACAACCCTGACAACCGAGCTGATCAGTCTACAGATCGGACAAGTAGCCATGCCACTGCTAATTCTTTCGCTTATGGTCTGGACTGGGGTAGTCATCCTTAATGACAGACTTCCATCCGGGCTAATTAAACTACGGGTTAAACTAGAACGGACCCAATTCATATGCCTAGCCCTTGCTGGATTCTCTCTTATCTTGCTTGGTATTCGCATCATGCAATCCATCGGTGCTCCACTGCAACAACTCGGCATGTTCCAATGGTTTATCCAGCATGCCTCGCAGAGCATAGTTTGGGGGATTATAGCTGGAACGGTACTCTCTGCTCTGATGCATAGCAGTATCGCTGTGATCGCGATGACTATGGGGCTTGCCGCTAGCGGTGTGTTGCCTCCTACACTAGGTGTAGCCATTGTGATCGGCTCAAATGTCGGCACATGTGCGACCGCCCTTATAGCCGCCATAGGCAGTACGCAAGCAGGACGGTTTGTAGCCTGGGCTCATTTAGGGCTAAACATCGGCGGTGCACTTCTTTTCGCCCCGTTTATTTCTGTCCTAGCGACCGTCTCTGGCCTCATTGCAACAGATCCAGGAAGCCAAATTGCCCATTCACAGACCATCTTCAACATCATCTGTTCCTTGCTTGCACTACCTTTGTGTTATCTTCCTTTCTGGCATAAAGCATCGAAAACTTAAGTTAGATATTAATATTCAAAAGCTCAAGTGCTTTACGTAGAATGATATCGTTGTTGTCGTACCCGGACTGACGTTGTTTTTGCCAAGCTGTATGAGGCTCATACCATTCAACATCGTTAATCTCTTCAACCTGTGCCTTCAAGGTGCCTTCTTCAGCTTCCACTAAATAATAATGTACTTCTTTGTCAACCACTCCATATTCGGGATGATTGTATTTATAAGCGATAATATCTACTGGGGAAATAATCTTACCCACAATTCCCGTCTCTTCCCAAATTTCTCGAAGTGCTGTCTGCTCAATCGTTTCACCAGCCTCCATCTTACCTTTAGCAAGTGAAGTTTTCCCATAACGATCTTGAATCAATTGAATTTGAAGCACTCCGTCCTTTTGACGATAAACAACTCCGCCCGCGGATATTTCTTTTCGATTCATTTTTGCATCCTCCTTCATGTGCAACAAGGATTTCACCTCCGGTAATGGAAATGAAATCCTTGTCAATTCTGGCAGCGGTAATCTGTTAGCTTATTGGGCAGCAGCCGTTAATCCGTTCTCCATGACACTAACCAATTCGCCTTCACATTCATTCACTCCGGCTTTGGTTACCTTCACGCGGCATAATTGACCTTCAAGCTCAGGACCACCATCAAATACAAGCTGTAAGTAGTTTCCACTGTACCCTTGCATTTTCCCGCCACTTGGAGATCCCTTGTATTCCCGTTCAGGAATCACATCTACCACTTGACCTACGAATTGTTCTGCGTAAGCAAGCTGAAGCTGTTCTGACAAGTCGATAAGTTGGTGAACACGTTCATTCTTCACTTCTTCATCCACCTGATCTTCCATCCGTGCAGCCGGCGTACCGGTTCGTTTGGAATAAGGGAACACATGCATTTCAGAGAAACCAATTTCCTTCATCAGTTCATAGCCATTCTGGAACATTTCATCAGTTTCGCCAGGGAAGCCAACAATTACGTCCGTTGTGATGGCCAGATCCGGCATAGCTTGACGAATCAGCTTCATCTTGTGGAGAAACTCTTCGGTTGTATATTTACGTCTCATCCGCTTTAATACCGTATCATCACCCGCTTGCAGCGGAATGTGCAGATGACGGCACATTTTGGACGATTTATTGAGAACTTCTAGCATCTTATCGTCAATCTGGCTTGCTTCAATCGAACTGATACGAATTCGTTCGAGTCCTTCCACCTTATCTAAATCCCATAAGAGGTCAGACAAACGATAGTTCTCAAGATCATCACCGTATCCACCTGTATGAATACCCGTTAATACGATTTCTTTATAGCCAGCATTAACGAGCTGCTTCGCTTGCTGAATAATGCTCTTCGGATCACGGCTACGAGACAATCCGCGGGACCATGGAATGATACAGAACGTGCAGAAGTTATTGCACCCATCTTGAATTTTCAGGAAAGCACGCGTACGCTCTGCAAAATCAGGCACGTCCATTTCCTCAAAAGCACGAGTCTTCATAATGTTACGTACTGCATTTATTGGCTGTCTTGATTGCTCAATTTCGTGAACAAAGGTCATAATCTTATCGCGGTCCTGGTTACCAATGACAAGATCCACACCAGGAATATCTAAAATCTCCGCAGGTGATGTTTGAGCATAACAGCCCGTCACCGCAACGATAGCATCAGGATTACGACGTACAGCACGGCGAATCATCTGCCGGCTCTTCTTATCCCCCGTGTTCGTTACATGACAGGTATTAATCAGATAAACATCTGCGGTTTGTTCGAAATCCACCTGTTCGTAGCCTTCATTCTTGAAAAGCTGCCAGATGGCTTCGGTATCGTAAAAATTGACTTTGCAACCTAACGTATAAAACGCTACTGATGGCATATTCAAACTCCCCCCATTTCTCCAGATTCATATAGTGCGCATGCCAGTGCAGTCATTCCTGCAGTCTCACAGCGTAAAATTCTACGACCAAGTCCAACAGAAATAGCACCAGCCTCTTCAGCTGCTCTGCACTCTTCTTCAGTGAATCCACCTTCAGGACCCACGAGTAGCAGCAGCTTAGCGGTTGATCCCGGTTCCTGCATTGACTGTGCCGTAAAAGGTTTCAGCACATCCCTTAGCTGGGAGCCGTGCTCTTTTTCATAACAGAAACAAACGGTGTCATAACTAGCGAACGTATCCAACAGCTTCTTCCAAGTCAGCGGCTGTTCAACTTCCGGGATGATATTCCGATGAGCCTGCTCAGCAGCCTCCTTGGCGATTTTACGCCATCTTTCCAGCCGTTTGCTTTCCTTCTTGGCGTCATATTGGACTATAGTGCGCTCCGATATAAACGGTACAAATGTCACAGCACCAATTTCGGTACACTTCTGGATCACGGTCTCCATCTTGTCGCCCTT
Source organism: Paenibacillus sp. FW507-14B1B (assembly GCF_058781425.1). Taxonomy (NCBI): domain Bacteria; kingdom Bacillati; phylum Bacillota; class Bacilli; order Caryophanales; family Paenibacillaceae; genus Paenibacillus; species Paenibacillus sp. FW507-14B1B. Next base: position 1,560,658 of record NZ_JBYSWS010000001.1, read on the forward strand.
CGGAAGGCTCTGTGCAATCGTCACCTTCAGACGCGGCTCATGGGTCATCTCCAGAGGCTCTGTTACAACCGTTATAACGCTTGTCTGCTCTAAGCTTTCTATCTCTACCAACGCTTCTCTGGATATACCATCACTTACAATGAAGGTATCCCCCGGCTTGCCACGCATCACTTTGGTAATGTGTCTGGCATCTTCTCCGGTAATTTCCACGCGGTCTCCCTTAAACTGCTCGGGTGAAACGAAATATCGCTGCATACTTTATCCTCACCTATCTCAAAATCGCCAAACCCCATCATACAACTTTTCAATCAACCTGACCAGTGAAAATCCGTGGCAACAAGCCATGAATTAACCTCCGAACAAGGTCTTGAAGATGTTTAAAAAGAAAACGGATAATTCATATGCTTTATCATAAAGTGGTCTGATCGTGTAGTTTTGGAAGCCTGGAATAAGAATAATTAACAAAAAGACCAGAATGGACCACTGTTCGAACTGCTGCAACTTAGCACGTACGTGGCGCGGTACCAGATCCTCAAGAATTCGGTAACCATCCAGCGGAGGTAACGGAACTAGGTTGAACATGAATAAGAAGAAGTTCAGCACGATAAAGGTGTCAAAAAAGAAATGAATGGCTTGAACTACTTTCGCGTTATCAATTCCTTCAATAATTCCAAATTGGTACATCCCTGCATATATTAAGCAACCTACAATACCTAATAATAAGTTACTCAGTGGTCCAGCAATGGACACGATAATGCCCATCTTGCGCGGATTACTGAAATTCTCACGATTGACCGGTACGGGACGTGCCCAACCGAAACCTGCAAAGAGCAATAAGATTATCCCTAGAAAATCAAAGTGAACTGCAGGATTTAGCGTAACCCTTCCAAGAAGCTTTGCCGTCGGATCTCCGAACTTGTTCGCAAAATAAGCGTGAGCAAACTCATGAAGGGTAAACGCAATAATCAAGGTGATCAAGTAAAATGGAAGCAGCTCTAGCGGATAAAAAAGTAACTGATCCAAAAATTCCATTATTACCTCTTCCTTGCGACAAACGCTACCCAGTCATCTTCACGGTGTATATCCGCGATTTCAAACCCGGAAGAAATCAGCGCTTGCTCAACAACATCGATTTTGTTCTTATAAATACCTGATGCAATATAAGTACCACCAGGCTGAAGGGCCGCATAAACATCATCTACAAACAGCAAAATAACTTCTGCTAAAATATTAGCAACAACAACTTGGACAGGCAGCTTAACACCAAGATCCTCAGAGCTTCCATTTGTAATTACTGTAAGTAAATCACTCTCTTTAACAACAATTCGATCCTCCATGCCGTTTTGCCGTGTGTTCTCTATTGCACTTTGAACCGCAACGGGATCCAGATCCAAGGCAAGTACCCGTGAAACCCCAAGATGAACTGCTCCAATAGACAGAATACCGGAACCTGTACCCACATCAATAACTTCCTCGCCACCTTGGATCACACTGTCCAGTGCACGAAGACATAGCGAAGTTGTTGGATGTGCCCCTGTTCCGAAGGCCATTCCCGGATCTAATTCAATAATCCGCTCATCATCTGATTCTGGAATATACTCTTCCCAAGTTGGCTTAATTGTAAGCCTATTCGATACTCGAATCGGTTTAAAATACTGCTTCCATGCAGTTGCCCATGATTCCTCATCCACTGTATTGAGTTCATAACGGACATCGCCTGTATCAATGCCGAACAAGGATAATTCCTCAACTCTTGGAGATATTTCATTTTTAATGTCTTCAAGATTCACATCTTCAGAAAAGTAACCTTTAATAACCGCTTGTCCCTCCGGAATATCGTTGAAAGGAACGTCTCCGAACCATTCTCCGTGCGGCGTCTCTCGCTTCTTATTCAATGTGCCGGACTCTTCAATCGAGACTCCTCCAGCTCCAGCTTCGTGCAAGAAGTTAGAAATCATCTCCACAGATTCCTCTGTGGTATGTATCGTTAATTCATGCCATAACATTTGTAGGTGATCCTCCTCGTTTTTACATAAGTCATATTGTACTATATGGAGTACCCTTGTTACAAAATTTAAACGTTATTTATGGTTCAAAGTCACAACAACCAGTGAATTTACATGAAATAGGGTCCCTTTAACGAACAAAACTCGTTAAAGGGACCCTGTGAGAAGAAATGCTAATAGGCCAGGTACATCTTAATTCTCATGTTCATGATTATCAAACATTTCTTTAAGCTGCCGCTCATCAGCCGCCTCACTCCGACGCATAGCCTGTACATCATCCGTGTCTGCTTCTAGAGCTGAAAATTCCACATCCTCCGCTTTAGCAGACTGTAGCGCAAGGATCTTCTCCGTTTTGTCTGCTATTTTACCTTTTTTCACTCTTCGCATTGATCTCATTCTCCTTTTGTCTACACAGGTTATATAAATCCACCGGCTTCTTCAATAATGCTCATTGCTCGCTCAAATACACTTTCATCCAAAACAACGGTTAAGAGAATATCACGTCCGTGAAGCCCATCATCTGCTGCACTCATCCCACTTGCAGAGGGGTCTGCTGCTCCTAATATCCCAGCAGAGGTATTCGAGAGAGCTGAGTTTAGTGTCATGGATGTTAAGCTAACAATATTGCCTGTTAATGGATTCATGATGTTGTTCATCTCTCCGCCTGGATAGGCACTGAAGCGATCAATCGACATATCCACAACCTTTAATGCCTCAAGTTTACGAGCTACTCCCTGCGCCTCTTCTGGACTTTTGAAGTAAGCCAAGATGTTTTTTTCTGTCAACATGATCACCTGCGCTTTATTTTCTGAATAGTTAATCGTTAAACGAACCCTTCCTAGAATGCTTCATTGCAATGGGATTTATCCCTCGATATTTTTGCTGTGAATGTAAAAATAGGAATCGAATTCATCCTTCGATTCCTATTAGTGAATATTTCCGTCAAGGGAGCGTACCTATGCCTACAACAGCAAAAAGCCGCTAAAAGGAATTCCTTTTAGCGGCTGTATTAAAAACTCTTCATCACGCATTAAAATTTAGTGGACGATAGCCCATTAGTCCCCGCGGAAAGCTCGTTTCACACGGTCAAAAAAAGACTGTTCCTGCTCATGTGTCTGTTCACCGTCTAAGGAAGCGAACTGACGGAGTAAATCTTTCTGCTCATCGCTAAGCTTACTTGGTGTAATAACAACCACCTTGACATGCTGATCACCCTGTCCAAGACCGCGAAGGCGTGGAACACCTTTGCCTTTAAGACGGAAGAACGTACCTGTCTGCGTTCCAGAAGGGATTTTCAGCTTCACTTTTTCAGTCAGCGTTGGGATTTCGATCTCATCACCAAGTGCTGCTTGTGCAAAAGTAAGTGGTACTTCACAGTAAATATCGTCGCCTTCACGTTCGAAGAAATCGTGAGGTTTCACACGGATAACGATATAAAGATCACCCGCTGGACCTCCACGTAGTCCGCCTTCTCCTTCGCCTGTCATGCGCAGTTGAGCGCCATCATCGACACCTGCTGGGATCCGCACGTGAATTTTACGTTGTTTCTTAACCTTGCCGTTGCCCTGACAAGTCGTACAACGTTCTTTAATGATTTTACCGGAACCATTACAGTTTGAACACGCACGTCGGTTAACCATTCGCCCGAATGGTGTGTTCTGCACAACCTCTTGTTGACCGCTACCATGGCAGACACCGCAAGTTTGCGGTTTCGTTCCTGGTTTCGCTCCGGAACCATCACAAGTATCACATGTTTCCGTTCTCGGAATTGTAATATCTGTTTCTTTACCGAACACAGCTTCTTTAAACTCAACGGTCATCGTATATTGCAGATCGTTCCCCCGTTGTGGTGCATTCGGGTCACGACGTCCATTACCGCCGCCAAAGAACATATCGAAAATATCTCCAAAACCGCCGCCAAAGTCGCCGGAGAAACCACCGCCCATACCTTGGTTCGGATCTATGTGTCCGTATTGGTCATAACGCGCACGATTCTGGCTATCGCTGAGTACGTCGTATGCTTCTTTTACTTCCTTAAACTTGGACTCAGCATCTTCCGCTTTGTTTACGTCAGGATGGTATTGACGCGCCATTTTTCGATACGCTTTTTTGATTTCGTCGTCCGACGCGTCCTTGCTAACGCCGAGCACCTCATAATAATCACGCTTTTCAGCCACGGTTTCACCCCCAATTCACTTATTACTCACCTCGGACAAAAGGAAAGTCAAAGTGCGGGATTCGCGCTTTGACTTTCCCTTGACGCAAGTCTATTCAGATTAACCTTTGTTCTTATCCTCGTCAACAACCTCGTACTCTGCATCAACGACGTTATCTTTCTTAGGAGCGCCTTCTTGAGAAGCCTCACCAGCTCCGCCAGCTTGCTCAGCTTGAGCTGCTTGCTCATACAGTTTTACGGACAACTGTTGAACAATTTCAGTCAGTGCTTCAGTCGCTGCATTGATCTCCTCAATATTGTCGGATTCAAGAGCTTTTTTCACGTTCTCTTTCGCTTCGTTCGCTTTGTCGATTTCGGAAGCATCCACTTTATCGCCAAGGTCTTTCAGCGTTTTTTCAGTTGTGTATACAAGCTGATCTGCATTGTTGCGTGCTTCAACAAGCTCTTTACGCTTACGGTCTTCATCAGCATGAAGCTCAGCGTCTTTCATCATTTGTTCTACTTCTGCATCGCTCAAACCGCTTGAAGAAGTAATCGTAATTTTTTGGCTCTTACCTGTACCTTTATCTGTAGCCGATACGTTTACGATACCGTTCGCATCGATGTCAAAAGAAACTTCGATTTGTGGTACGCCACGTGGAGCCGGAGGAATGTCTCCAAGCATAAAGCGACCCAGAGTTTTGTTACCAGCAGCCATTTGACGCTCACCTTGTAGAACGTGAATTTCAACGCTCGGCTGGTTATCTGCATATGTTGAGAACACTTGAGATTTGCTTGTAGGAATCGTTGTGTTCCGCTCGATCATTTTAGTGAATACACCACCAGCTGTTTCGATACCTAGTGAAAGTGGAGTAACGTCAAGAAGAACTACGTCTTTAACATCTCCAGTCAGTACACCAGCTTGAACTGCTGCGCCCAGTGCAACAACTTCATCCGGGTTAACGCCTTTATGAGGCTCTTTACCTGTCAGCTTCTTAATAGCTTCTTGTACTGCAGGGATACGAGTTGAACCACCTACAAGAACGATCTTGTCAATATCAGCAGCAGTCATTCCTGCATCGCTCAAAGCTTGACGAGTAGGTCCAAGTGTACGCTCTACGAGGGAAGCAGACAATTCTTCGAACTTCGCACGAGTCAAGTTCACTTCCAAGTGCTGAGGTACGCCATCAGCTACGGTGATGAACGGCAAGGAGATTGTTGTTGTCAAAATACCGGAAAGCTCTTTCTTCGCTTTCTCTGCAGCATCTTTCAAACGCTGAACAGCTGCTTTATCTTTGCTTAGGTCAATGCCCTGTTCTTTTTTGAATTCAGCAACCAGGTAATCGATGATCACTTGGTCAAAGTCGTCACCACCGAGGCTGTTATCACCACTTGTAGCTTTAACTTCAAAGAAACCATCGCCTAGTTCCAAGATGGAAACGTCGAACGTACCGCCACCAAGGTCATATACGAGGATCGTTTGATCTTCGGATTTCTCCATACCGTAAGCAAGTGCCGCAGCTGTCGGCTCATTGACAATACGAAGCACTTCAAGACCAGCAATTTTACCAGCATCTTTTGTAGCTTGACGCTGACTGTCATTAAAGTATGCAGGAACCGTAATAACCGCTTGGGTTACAGGTTGACCCAAATATGCTTCAGCATCGGATTTTAACTTTTGCAGAACAATTGCAGAAATCTCTTGCGGTGTGTAATCTTTGCCATCGATGCTTTCTTTATGGCTTGTACCCATGTGACGTTTAATCGAGCTAATCGTACGGTCAGGGTTCGTGATCGCTTGGCGTTTCGCAGTATCACCGACAACACGCTCTCCGTCTTTCTTAAAACCTACTACGGATGGAGTTGTGCGTGCACCTTCTGGGTTAGGAATTACAACGGCTTCGCCGCCTTCCATTACTGCTACGCAAGAGTTTGTTGTACCGAGGTCAATACCAATTACTTTACTCATGAGAAAATATCCTCCTTCATATTTCACACATCCAACAGAGGTGTGTGGCTCGTTTTTTAAAGTTATAATTTATTAAAAGTCGACGATGGCCTATTACATGCTTACCTTAACCATTGCCGGTCGAAGCACCTTATCTTTTAGCATATAGCCTTTTTGAACTTCTTCCACTACGATGCCTTCTTCATACTCATCGCTTTCCACCTGCATAATAGCTTGATGGAACTCAGGGTTGAATGGTTGACCCACGCTATTCATTGCGGTCAGGCCTTCTGCTCCAAGTACCGTTTCTAGTTGACGGAAAATCATGCTTACTCCTTTGGAGAAGGATTCGAATTCCGGAGTATCTTCGGTAGCTGCTAATGCACGTTCAAAGTTATCTACAACAGGCAATAGCTCCGTAATCAACTTGGAAGAAGCATATTTTGCTAGTTCTTCCTTCTCTTTAAGTGTACGTCTGCGGAAGTTATCAAAATCAGCCTGAGCGCGCAGTGCGCGTTGTTGCTGTTCCACTACTTCATTTTTCAACTTTTCAAGCTCAACATGATGGACATCTTCTTCCGTCACTTCATTGGAAGTATGAAGCTCTTCCTCCTGTACCTCTGGTTGTTCACCGGTTTCTGGTACGGCATGCTCCATAGTATCCTCATTTACTGTATCTTGAACCGTATTATTCTGGTCTTTATTCAAGATGCCTTCCACCTCCTTATAGTTATGCCTCTTATTTAATATTGGTATTAATCTTCAGGACCGCTCGTATCACGCATTTTAATCACATGATGAATACGAAGCACAGCAGCTGCAACCTCTCCTGCTGCACGCAATCCATGAAGCTTAACAGGCGCTGGATCCACGATGCCTCTGTCTTCATAGCTGATAACGGCACCGGTGTCACAATCAATTCCCATGGAGTCGGTTCCCAGGCGGATTTGAGCCGCTCGTACTTCCTCCATCTTCTCCAATGGATTATAGCCGGCATTCAGTAAAATCTGAGACATGGGGCGTCGAAGCGCAGTAGAAACAGCCTCAATACCAAAAGCCTCCATGCCCTTCTGAACTTCCCTGTGACGTTCCAGTTCATAGGAAACGGCTAGTTCACTTGTCCCCCCACCTGGGAGCACACCGCCAACAACAGCGGCTTGTAGTGCAGATGCTGCATCACAAGCGATACGCGCTGCCTCCCCGACAACCTCTGACGTGCTGGCACCAACGATGATGGTAACCACACGATCACCGGAATCAGAATGACTACCTTGGAGTCGAACTCGCTCTAAGGCTTCATCGTAAGCAGCTAACGGAGTATAGCCAAGAATAGACACTAATTGTTCAGGGTCTTTATGTAGCGCACTGCGACGCACTGGTATAGCCCCCGTCATGTCGCAGACCCGGCGTAAATCGGCCCGTGATATTCGCGGCACAACCATGATACCGTGATCGAGACAAAACTGCTCAGCGTCCGGATGAATTCCTTTTTCCAAGAGGATTACTTTTACCGACATATCTGATAAACGTTCCAAGTCTGAAGCGAATACCTTACGTAGATCCATATATCTTGCAAACCCAGCTTCGGTTGTTAGCACCTCTTCGTCAAGATCATCAGGTTCAAGTGAATCCAGAAGAACAAGGACTTTAGCATCGTCATACTGCTTCTGTTCACGAGCGAACAGCGGTTTCTGCCGAAGCAGTATGCCTTCGAACACCTCGTTCTCAGCCTTCTCTAGCGCAATGATACTATCAGCAAGAGAGAAGGACGGGTCTCTTAATCGATCTAACCCCGCCTTTGAAGCAGCCTCCATGACCAGATCCACCATGTCCCGTCGTTCACGTCCGGCTACAAAAGCGGTCCTTTCAAGTAAAGGATCGTCCAAGCCTTCAATTACGCGCACCCGATCTGATAGAAAACGAAGCGCCATATCAATACCCTGCTTCATGCCTTCGACTACTTTGGAAGCAGGAACACCACGCACAATCTGCGCAACACCTTCTTGTACCAAAGCACCTGCGAGTACTGTTGCTGTGGTTGTTCCGTCTCCAATCTTCTCTTGCTGAGCTCTGGCTACTTGAATAAGTAGTCGGGCAGCGGGATGAGTCACATCCATCTTATCTAGTATAGTTACCCCATCGTTCGTAATAACAACCTCACCACGGGGCCCTACAAGCATCACGTCTAGACCTTTGGGACCTAGCGTTCCCTCTACAGCGGATGTGACAGCCCGAACCGCATTACTATTATTAATGAGCGTAGAATGGCGCTCATCACCATCTCCATGCTGCTGTGGTCCTTGGCTCATCACGCTCACTCCCTTATTTATACCAGTGCGTTAGCAATTTTGTTAGATCATGCGACAGAATATTCAATATTCCAATGACGCGGGCGTATTCCATTCGAGTTGGTCCCAGTATTCCTATGGTACCAAGTGCCTTACCGTTGGCAGAATACGTTGCTGTAATCAGACTGCAATTTGCTATAGCTGCATGATCATTCTCCGTACCGATGCGAACTTGAATCCCAGTTTCACCAGGTGTCGGAGTCATCATCTTCATAAGAATAGGCGTCTGCTCCAGCAATTCAAAAATGTTCCTTACCTTATCTACATCTTTAAATTCCGGTTGATTCAGCATGTTGGTTGTTCCACTTAAATACACTTTTTGCTCTTGATCATTACTATCGAGTGCTACATCAAGTACACTCATTAATTCCTCGTAATGATCAATATGCCGCTGCATTTCCTGACCCAGTTCTGAGTACAGCCTTGTCTTCAGTTTATACAATGGCACATTTGCCAGTTTACTGTTTAGAAGGTTAACCACTTGCTCCATTTCCGATACAGAAACACCTGGCGGGATCGTAACGGTCTTGTTCTCAACTTGCCCTGTGCTCGTTACAATAATAGCTACCGCTTTGTTATCCCCTAAAGGAAGTAACTGGAAGTGGCGCAGAGATGTATGAAAAACTTCCGGCCCAAGTAGGATGGAAGTATAATTCGTCATCTGTGACAAAATGCCAGCAGCATGCTGAATCATTTGCTCCATAGCATTCAACTTCTCAGCAAAAAATGCTTTCATCATCTGCAGTTCGGAAGGATTCAATGAAAACGACGACGTAAGGTGATCTACATAATAACGATATCCTTTATGTGAAGGAATACGTCCAGCTGAAGTGTGAGGTTGCTCCAGAAAACCCAGATCCTCCAAATCAGCCATCTCATTACGAATCGTCGCAGGGCTATAGCCCACATCTCCACGTTTAGAAATGCTTCTGGATCCAACCGGCTCTGCCGACCGAATATAGTCATCGACGATCGCACTCAAAATCATGCGTTGGCGATCTGTTAACATGTCGTTCCCTCCTTGCTGACTGCAGGTTTTTCCAAATCATTAGCACTCATCACGATCGAGTGCTAACCGATATATCAAAAATACCAAACCGACCGGAGTATTGTCAAGTCGGTTCGGCATCTTATGAACAGCTTCATGCTGTATAGATACAATTCCTCTAATCTTAGCTACTGTTTAACTGATTTGAATTATATAGAAGTAAGAAACGAAAATTAACAACCACAATATCACAATTTATGTTAGTATTCTCCATGGGTAAAATTAACTATATAAGGCGGGTATTTATGACTAGAACATTCAAGGTATTCCTCTCATCCGTATGTTGCTTCATTTTATTATGTGTTACCTTACTTTCTTCATCGACAGTAAGCGCAGCTACAAATGCCACAAATAGTGTCAAAGTTTCTAAGGAAATCGCCATCTTCTTGGACGGTAAATTAATGATTTCTAAACAGAAGTCCTACATATTCGAAAAAAAAGCCAACAGCGAAACTTACTTACCGGCAAAACTGTTATCAAAGATAAAAAATGTGCATGTCGACTACGGCAAAATCATATCCGTTAAATCTCCAACTGGAACACACGAAATTAACAAATCGAATTCCTTGCTTTATGACGGAACTACCTATATAACTTACAAAAAGTTCCTCAGCATCTCAGGAATATCAGGGAAATATCATCCTAAGGCCAATGCGATTTTCTTATGGAGTCATGCAGATGGAAAAGCAAAAACTGACTCCCTCATTCAAAAATTAAACAACACTCCGTCTAATATGCAAGCCTATTTAGGAGAAAAAGTGTTCGTGTATAAAGGAAACCAGACCGGCTGGATCACTGAAATAACATCTTTAGGTTACAGTATGACAGAAGTGCAGATCACACTTAATAATGGGAAAGTTTTAAACGAATCCATTCTGGAATCCACGCCTGATACATTTTGTTTATTCTCTCATTATCTTTATGTTACAACAAAATTAAGTGGGCAATCCTACTGGGCCAATAAAAATCAGTTACCTTCTTCGAATCCACTTTATCATTTAGAAAGGGTGTATTTCACTTCAGTTAAAATTAAAGATCAGAATATCGTTGTTACAGCAAAAAGAGCTAGCGGAAAAATGGTTACATTAAAATTCCCAATTAACGGTAGTTTAACAAAGCAACTAGAGTCTGGATTTTACATCAAGGACCCCAAAAAAGCTTTTCCGAATTGGTCTTCAAAAGTATGGGAATCGATTATTAAACAAGAGATTTTCATAGGAATGACATGGGAGCAAGTATATCTTTCCTGGGGATATCCGGATGACAGCAATTCATATACAAGCTACTATTCTGATATGGACCAATGGATATACGGGGATACGTACCTACACTTCTATGATGGTGTTCTAGAATCCTGGTCAGATTATTAATAGTTAGGCATGAGAAAAAGGCTGCCCAAATTCACATTTGGTACAGCCTTTTTTCTAATATCAATTAAGCATTTTAAGAACCGCGATTTCATCACATGCATGCTGCTTCTTGCAATGAATACAGTCGGTCCATACTTTTTCAGGAAAAATTTCTTTTTCAACAACTGTAAAACCATTTTTAATAAAAAAAGATACCTCGTATGTTAAAGCCATCACCTTTGGGATTTCACGTCTCTTAGCCTCAGCCATCAGTGAATCCACCAGCATGGAGCCTATTCCTTTTCCCTTATAGCCCTCAGAAATGCCTAGCGACCGAATCTCTACAAGATCGCTTCCGAGCTGACATAAAGATCCACAGCCAATAACCGCACCGTCCCATTCGGCCACAACAAATTCTTCAATCTGCTGCTCTAGGACTTTCCTCGACCGTGGAAGCATAATACCTTTTTCGGCATATCCCTGAATCATCTGATACAGTGGCTCTACATCATCCACTTTAGCTTTTCTGCATACGGCCGGCATTTCTCCGTCTCCCCTTTATACGCTCCGTCATAATATGAATAAATATACAACAGAGCGTATAGAAGTTCAATAGATTATTTACCTGATAAACTGCCTATAAATTCAGCAAAGACTTCATTACCGAACAATATCCCCTTATCACTCAGCTTATAACCATCATCTGTCGCATCCAGCAATCCTGCATTAACCATCTTATTGAGTGGACGAGCAAAGACAACATCAAGAGAAGTGTTAAACTGCTGTTCAAAATGACTCCGGGAAATTCCGTCTAGTACGCGCAGGCCTACCATCAGGAAATCCTCCATAGCATCCTCTTGAGATATGTGGAAGCTATCCAATCGTGGAAGACCTTTCTTGACGGCTTCCACATAGGGATTAACACCTTTTATGTTCATATGACGCTGTCGGCCAACATAACCATGGGCTCCTGCTCCAAGACCGTAGTAGTCCTCGTTAAGCCAATAGGTCATATTATGCTTGCTCTCAAATCCAGGTTTAGCGAAATTACTAATCTCATACTGCTTATAACCAGCCTCTTTCATTCGGTTCATCAGCAAAAGATACATATTTAGCTCATCTTCCTCATCCGGAAGCGGAAGTTGATTCTTCTGATAAAGGGTATGGAACAAGGTGTTCTCTTCAACCTTCAAGCTATATATAGAGTAATGGGGTAATCCAAGTTCCAGCGCCTTAGTCACACTTTCCGACAACATTTCAATCGTCTGATTCGGCAGACCAAACATCAGATCAATAGACATATTGTCAAATCCGGCTTTCTTAGCATTTTCCAGACTGCGGTACACGTCATCTGTATTATGAATACGACCAATCCCTGTAAGCAGATCGTTCTGGAATGCTTGCACACCAAAGCTTACACGGTTCACGCCACCCTCACGCATAACAGACAGTTTCTCTAAATCAGTCGTACCAGGATTTGCCTCCATCGAAAACTCAATATGCTCATCCCATTCTGGGAAATGGTCTCTCACAGTCTTCAGGAAATATTCCATTTCCTTCGGGTTCAATACCGTAGGTGTACCGCCCCCTACAAAGATACTTTTAATTACTCCTGGAGGAGATGCTTTGACGGTGAGTTCCATTTCGCGTTCGAGCGCCTGCAAATAATCCATAACTGGCTGGTCTTTTAGTACATACGAGTTAAAATCACAATAAAAACATTTATTCGTGCAAAACGGGATATGGATGTATACTGCTTCCGTGCGTTTGCTATCTCCGTTTGTCATTGGCGTTGTCATAAAAAACCTCCCTTGCTTAACCTTGCTTTTAAGCCTCTATCTTTTTGAATTGTGTACAACTATATCGTACTAACATCTTCATCATGAAAGAAAAGGAAAGCCAAGAGCGGCTTTCCTTTCGTAATTATGTCGTAAATATGCTTGCTTAATCGTCAATTCTCAGAACCGCCATAAATGCTTCCTGCGGTACTTCGACGCTTCCGACCTGCTTCATCCGTTTCTTACCTTCCTTCTGCTTCTCGAGCAGCTTCCGTTTACGCGAGATGTCACCGCCGTAACACTTAGCAAGAACGTTCTTTCGCATAGCTTTTACCGTTTCACGTGCTACGATTTTTGTTCCAACAGATGCCTGAATCGGCACCTCGAACATCTGACGCGGTATCAACTCGCGAAGTTTCTCGCAGATTGCACGCCCACGATGGAATGCGCGGTCACGGTGGACGATAAAGGACAAGGCATCCACTTGTTCTCCGTTAAGCAAGATGTCCATTTTAACCAGATTCGAAGTCCGGTAGCCAGATAGCTCATAATCAAATGAAGCATATCCTTTCGTGCTGGACTTCAACTGATCAAAGAAATCGTACACGATTTCTGACAGCGGAATTTCATACGTAATCGTTACCCGTGTCGTATCAAGATACTCCATGTTAATGAATTCGCCACGTTTATTCTGGCACAGTTCCATAATCGATCCGACATAATCGTTCGGAACGATAATAGCCGCTTTAACATAAGGCTCTTCGACATAGTCAACCTTTCCGACTTCAGGGTAGTGGGAAGGGTTATCGATCTGAATCATTTCCCCGTTCGTAAGCGCGATACGATAAATAACGCTTGGTGCTGTTGTAATCAGCGGAATGTTAAATTCGCGTTCAATCCGCTCCTGGATAACGTCCATGTGAAGCAAGCCTAAGAAGCCACAACGGAACCCAAAGCCGAGGGCGCTTGATGTCTCCGGCTCAAAGCTGAGTGAAGCATCGTTAAGTTGTAATTTCTCAAGTGCCTCACGCAAATCGTTGTAATCCGATGTTTCAATCGGATATAGTCCACAGAACACCATCGGATTGATCTTCCGGTAACCCGGAAGTGCTTCAGCCGTAGGGCGTTTAGCATCAGTAACCGTGTCACCGACCTGTGTATCTCCTACGTGCTTAATACCAGCCACGATAAAGCCAACATCACCCACGAGCAGCTCGTCCACAATCGTCATCCGCGGTTTAAATGCACCAACTTCGATGACTTCAAAGGTTTTACCTGTAGCCATCATCTTAATCTTAGAACCGGCTTTAATACTGCCGTTGATTACACGAACATAGACGATTACCCCTTTATAAGGGTCATAGTGAGAATCGAAAATGAGCGCTTTAAGCGGTTCATCGGCTATCCCTGTTGGTGCTGGAACCTGCTTAACAATCTGCTCCAAAATCTCTTTTATTCCAATGCCAGCTTTGGCAGAAGCCAGAACGGCATCACTTGTGTCTAGACCAATGACATCTTCAACTTCTTGCTTAACGCGTTCAGGATCAGCGCTTGGCAAGTCGATTTTGTTGATAACAGGTAGAATCTCAAGATCATTATCAAGAGCCAGATACACGTTAGCCAGCGTCTGAGCTTCAATCCCTTGAGCAGCGTCTACAACAAGCAAGGCGCCTTCACATGCTGCCAAGCTTCTCGATACCTCATACGTAAAGTCGACGTGCCCCGGGGTGTCGATCAAATTCAATATATAATCTTGACCATCATCTGCCGTATAGTTCAGACGAACGGCTTGCAGCTTGATGGTGATTCCCCGCTCACGCTCCAGATCCATTGAGTCGAGGACCTGCTGCTGCATTTCACGGGAAGTCAATGCACCTGTAAACTCCAAAATACGGTCTGCCAATGTCGATTTACCATGGTCTATATGTGCAATGATACAAAAATTACGAATTTTTTGTTGTCTTACTTGAACGTCAGTCATGCCTTACCCCCAACAACCACCAGATGTTTGAATCAATTTATTATAACAGTTGGTTGTGTGCACAGCAATGGCAAGTACACATTACAATTTAATCTGTAATAGAGCCGAACACTGAGACCACCCAACGGATGCTTTGATTAGAGAGTTGTTGTAGGAGACCTGCTGTTTTGTCTGCAAGCACATCTGCAGGCGGTTTCGAGTCTCCAGGAAGCAAGATGTCACGAGGTGTAGGCTCAAATTTTGGTTTCTCTTCTTTCACCTCAGCTACAGGAGGATTAGCTGGCAATGTCTGCTCAGGAGGAGAGTAGATGTTGTTCTGACTCTGCGGGACCTGTTGAGTCTGCCCGTATCCTGAATCTTTCAGAAACGAAGGACCATCAGTGCCACCAAGCTGCATACCTACAAGGACGCCGATTCCAGCCCATATAACGATGGCAACCAACTTTTTTCCCGCCTTTGACATCTTTTCTCCTCCTTTAATTACCTTCGCTGATCAAGAAGTTTTGTTATTCTTAGAAGTTGCTTCTTGCTTTTGAACGGTCTTCGTCGTTTCTTGCTTGTTCTTTACACTTGCCTTTTTCACTTCCATATCCTGCCAATATACCTCAGCTATCATATCAGCTAGTAAATCGCCAGTTCGCTTCAATTCTTCCTTCGTGTTATCTATTCCGCCGATTTCGATCAAGATGCTGTTCGGGGATAGCGACTGGTTATACTCTCCATTTCCTTGATCTGCAGACTTGCCCCAGACTCCACGGGATACACCTGGATATGATTTTTCCAGCATTTGATTTATCCTACTTGCAAACTCTTCATTCTGACGCCAATTCTTATTGGCATGACCTACAATAAAATACACCTGTGCATAGTTAACGCCGTTCACTGTTGTTGTTGTCTTACTATGGCGCTGGGAATCTCGATGAACATCAATGAGATAGGTTAAATCTTCATTCTCTGCGAGAGCTGCCTTCACAGCCTGACGCGAATACTTATAGGAATAATTCCAATTGTAGTCAGGTACGGTGCTTTGATAGTCACTCTTATCGTGAACTACTCCAATCCCTTTTGATTCGAGTCTTTTGGCTATCATGCTGCCCACTAGCATAATATTTTTATTCGGTGACGAAGAACCTGGATTATTGCTCTGCTTCCCAAGTAACGGATTAAACGCTTCCTGAGGGTGCGAATGGTAGATCAGTACATTCTTTTTCGTTGAAGCTACCTCCGAGGTTCCGCCCTTATTAGTATTTCCCGGCTCTGTTCCTGAAGGAGGTTCAGCTGGGCTGGTATTGGATTCATCTGGCGTAGGGTCTTCTGTCTTCACTTCAGGGTGATCTTCCTCCGTTTCACTTAGCGTTGATGGATCTGGACGATAGTCCGCTGGAGCTTCTCCATCCTCGTTCCCTGATCCACTTCTAAGTGGTACAGGCTGATTGGTTTTCATGCCTGGCACCTCTCCAGCAAGTAAGCTTTTCGGATCTTTTGGGTTCACACTCGTTAATAGTTCGAACACAAAAGGGGTTATTTTTTCTGCTGATAATGTAGAAGATTCCTTCTCCATAGCCATATGCGGCATTTCCATACCAATCATATCGATAAAAAATCGACTAGATAACGATGCGGCTAAGCCTTTCATCGAGGATACGGGTGAAGTATTCAGTCCTTTCTCCGCCATGCCTCCAAGACCTAATAATAAGAAGAATAGAAGAGAACCTAGCATCAACAGGACCAGCGTTCGACCCATGCTTAAACCTTCCATCACTTTTCTCTTCATTCTAGCTATGTTCCAAATTCGAAATTTACGATTGTTCATATCGACGTCCTCCTCATCTACGGAAATTGCAAAATTTACTAGAATACCTGTCAGGTTAACTTTGTAATCTCTTATATTCCAAATCTATGAGCGAGGGAGAATCGATAGAACAAATAAAAGAGAAAATCCTTTCAAAATATAATAGAGTATGAAAAAAGGCTGCCCCTTCGTCCTTTAAGGGACTTCAAGGGCAACCTATCTAGTAGGATAAGATTTAGTGGGTATAAGCCCCGACATTACCAGGATCCACAGCTTCATGCAGGGCAGCATTTAAACCACTGGCTACAATATTTGCGATATCTTCGATAAACTCGTCAATTTCTTTTGGCGTCACAATCAGGTCATGACCCAGCGGCTCTAATACCTCTTTCACTAGTGCAAGACGTTCATTTTCAGGGATGTCATTGAGCATTCCCATAATTTGACCCGTCTCTGGCGAGCCTTGACCAAAATGAGTCTTCATTAGCTCAATCGCATTGTTGACAATGGTTGATGCGTAACACACCGTCGGAACGCCGATGGCTATACATGGCACGCCTAGAATCTCTTTAGTCAAACCTTTACGCTTATTCCCAATCCCGGATCCCGGATGAATTCCTATGTCTGCGATTTGGATCGTCGTATTCACCCGTTCTAAAGATCTGGAAGCGAGTGCATCAATAGCAATAATCGCATCCGGACGTGTTCGTTCAACAATGCCATGCACGATTTCACTTGATTCAATACCTGTTAACCCAAGCACCCCTGGTGCAACAGCACTAACTTGACGATATCCGGGTGCAACCTGGTCAGGCATCAGCTCAAAATAATGCCGAGTCACCATGACATTCTCAACAACGAGTGGACCGAGTGAATCCGGCGTTACATTCCAGTTCCCGAGTCCAACAATTAAAATGGTTGCATTGTTCCCAATTCCTATGCGCTTTAGAAAATCTTCGAATTCGCGAGCGAAAACCGTTGCGACTTGCTCTTGAAGCCCTGTATCTCCTTTTCGCAGATCAGGCACCTCTAGTGTGACATAATTTCCTTTAACCCTTCCAATACGCTGGGAACCAGCCTCATTTTGAACATCTAGCCGAGTGATCTTAATTCCATCCTCCTGTTTGATATCCTCCAAAACCCCAGGAATCACATTGGTATCCGGACCGGAAGCAAGCTCTCTCGATTCAATCGCAAGATCTGTTCGTACCGAGTAGCGCTGCAAATCTAATTCCATGCTCATTCACTCTCCTGCATTATAATAATGGTAGTGTGCTGGAAGTGAAGAAAGATTATACAGATGTCTTTATTTCAAACTAAAAAGGTCTATAAAGTCATTACTACTTGGTATTGCTTTTTGTACACCCCCATGCTAAACTATTTTAAGTTGTGAAACATTTCGCTCTATTGAAATGCCTTACAGGAGGTGAAAGTAATGCCAAACATTAAATCCGCGGTTAAACGCGTCAAAACGAACGACAAACGCCATGCACTCAACATTTCCCAAAAATCCGCACTTCGTACAGCAGTTAAGAACGCTGACGTAGCGCTGGCTGGTACGGAAGTTGAAACTGCTAAAGCAGCTTTCCAAGCCGCTTCGCAAAAGCTTGACAAAGCCGTTACGAAGGGCCTGATCCATAAAAATGCGGCTGCCCGCAAAAAGTCCCGTCTGGCGAAACGACTGAACGCTCTTACTTCCCAAGCTTAAGATGCGTTTCTGAATAAGAAATGGAAAACCCTGAACAGCTCCTGCTGATCAGGGTTTTTTGATTATTGTCCATTCTCGTATACTTGTTAAGGGGAAACTAAGCCCCTAGTCGAAGCAAGAACAGCTCCAGACCAAGGACTTTGTCCACGCCACCTGTCTTCATCTTGTAATCCAAATCCCCAAGATGATTCAGAATATTCTCTAAGCGAGAGGCTTCAAATTTCCTAGCCTGTTCCCCAGCAATTTTTACTGCATAGGGATGGAGCCCAAGCTGTGAAGCAATCTGCTGTTGGGAATAACTTTGCTTAGATAGTGTCTTTACATGTAGAATGATCCGAAACTGTCTTGTAATCAAAGCAGCAATCTTAATCGGCTCTTCACGCTGCTTCAATAATTCATAGAATATAGCTAGCGCCTTATCAATCCGAAGATTCGCTATATCCTCCACAAGAGCAAATACATTCTGTTCCGTATTCCGTGCAACCATCTGATTGACCGTTTCCTCATCCACTCGACCGCCAGATCCAGCGTAAAGGCATAGCTTGTCTATCTCCCCTGCTAATGTCTGCAGTGCAGTACCTGCATTGCGAACAAGCGCATCTGCAACGCCTGGAGCAAAGGAGCAGTCCTGTTTCGCAGCTTGCTTCTCCACCCATTTCAGTAGTTCTTCACCACCTAATGGCATGAATGAGAGCACCGTTCCAACCTTCTTAACAGCCTTCACTACTTTTTTACGCTCATCTAGCTTTTCATTCTGTACCATAAACACAATAACGCTATAGTCCGCTGGGTTCTGCATGTAATCAAGCAAAGCCTCTATTTTATGTTCAATTTTGCTGTTATCCTTACCAGCAGTGAACACAGATGTATCTCTTACAAAGATTAGCTTTCTTGGAACCATAAAAGGCACAGTCTCGGCTTCCTCAACAACCGCTTGAATAGGAGTCTCTCCCAAGTCCATATGAATCAGCGCAAAATCCTTGTCTTCTTTAGTTAACAGCTGCGATTCCAACAATGCAGCGAATTCATTCATTTGATACTTCTCACTACCGTATAACAGGTATACAGAGGATACCTCCCCCTGCTTAACTGCTTTGATCGCCGCTTTGGCATCCATTCTGTGTTCCCCCCTTCTCCTTCATACACCTAAACCACTATACCAAAAAAGTTGCTCCGGAGCGAGGGAGTACTGACGAATCCATAGCAAAAAGACCTCGACATGTAATAGCGAGGTCTTTTTGTCCCAACTCATCTATATAAACGCCGGACGGAATGCTCTAGAATCATCCCGCCGTCGGTCATACGACGGTGGCTAGTCGGCTTATTTCTATCTATCGTAGGTTATTCATATTACCAGGCATGTGTGCATCATTGGTTCAAAAACTCATCCATCCCATGATCCAGACTCGCCTTCATTTCGTTTCATATTCTTATGGGTTCACATCAGGTTTCTGATCCGTCCCATGACTTTGATTCGCATCTGGCTTCCCTTGTTCAATAGGTTGATCGACATGAAATTCATGTTTTATCACCGTTTCATCCACGAGAACCGTATACGTAAATACCTTACTATCAGCGGACCATTCTCCAGCTTGCCACTCACCATCAAGTGGGATAGAGACCAACGCTTCAGGCGACTGATCTGCCGCTACGGGGAGACGATAAAGAACCAATTTGTTAATGGTTAGCGATGCACTGTAGAGTCCATCGGGTGAAGCCCACTGACGCGGTTTCATACTTGAAATTCCATACAAATCCATCTTGCCAGCTTCCAGCTCTGAATCGTCTGTACTCTCAATGTTCGTCTCATCTGACTTCTGGTTGTCCTGAGCTTCTGCTTCATTCTTAGAGTCTTTTTGTACCTCTTGTGAAGGCGGTACAAGATCATCCTGTGTTTTCTGTGGAGGCACAGAATTCCCTGTACTGTTGTTATTCTTCGTTGAACCCGTATTCGTAGAAGTTGTAGAAGGTTCTTTACTCATTCGAGACTTTTCGCTGACTTCATCTTTCGGAGGAATTGCTGCCGGATTGGGAGCAACCTGTTTCAATGAAGCTGGTTCATCCGCAACTGGCTCATCTGACTTCTGTCCATCCGATTTCGGTTGACCAGAATCCGGTTCTACTGGCTCTTCTGAAGCCATTAGCGGCTTCTGAGAATCATCTCCCAATGGATCGATCTCACTAACAGCACTCTTCTTCATTTCCTCCGACATGTCCGGAAGTTCCTGGCTTCCATTGCTACCATTACTTACAGGCATACTAGCTTCTTTAAAGGGCACTTCTGCGTCCGAGAGCATCTCTGGTTCATACTTAAAGATGGCAACCCCAAGAATCATAGCGGCTGCTACCGTTCCAACCACGGTTCTGCCTGCAATCGTACTAAACCAATTGGATCTTCGTCCGTTACGTTTGAGCTCTGGCACCATCACTGCTGGTTGAATTTTCATATCTTCAACATTATGTTCACTTCGAGCACGATCAATCGCTTCAAGTTGAGGAAGTATTGCATCAACTAAACTAAATGGCGGTGTGACTGCGGGAAGCTCTTCTAGATCCCTCGACAAGGACTTCAGCACGTTGAATTTTTCTGCACAGGCCGGACAAACAGCAATATGGCGGTACATCTCAGCAGTCTCTTCCGGATCGAGGTCCTGATCCAAATACCGATGCATATATTCCACCACCTCTTGACAATTCATCCTGATACACCACCTTTCTGATGCTCATGGAGCATGTTCTGAAGCTGCTGTCTGGCCCTGAATAAATATGATTTCACTGTATTCAGCGGCAAGTTCAAACAATCAGCTATTTCGTTGTAAGACAAATCCTGCAAATATCTTAAGACAATAACGGTGCGGTGATGATCCGGCAGTTGATTGATCGCCTCTTGAATGTCTTGAGCCAAATATCCCGTCATCACTTCTTTCTCTACATTCTGCCGATCCTGAAAAACAAGATCATGCTCATCAATAGAAACGGTAGGCTTCGTCCTCCGAAACTTATCGATACAGATGTTAGTGACGATTCGCTGCACCCATGTTTTAAATTGGGCCTTCTCTTCATAGGAATTAATCTTTGTATAAATGCGAATCAATGCTTCCTGTGAAGCATCCAGAGCATCCTGTTCATTGTTTAAAATATAATAAGCAGTTCGGTACACTTGCTGTTCAATCTCTCGCAATAGGGTGATTAGAGCGTCGCGATCGCCCGATTGAGCCGCTCTGATGAGTCCCTGCTCCACCACAGTGGATCCCCCTCTCCCTGCATATATACAGACGGATGATAGTATTGATATGTTGCAATCTTTTACCTATTTTATCTAAGGAAAGTTCATCTAACTATACCAAATTTAATGAACTTCGTCATCCGACATCAATTTTGTACGTATATCTATCACTCCATTACTAGAAACTTTCATTTGGATCTCTCCCCTAAGATCAGTCCGCAGGGCAAATGAACCATAGCGCCTTAGTCTCTCTACTACATCGGGATGGGGGTGACGGTACATATTATTGACGCCTGCAGATATTACAGAGACCAGAGGCTTCCAGGCCTCAAGCCATTCCTCAGATGTTGAGGTCTTACTTCCGTGATGTCCCACCTTAAGTACATCTAATGGACGTGTTATATTTCCCGCCGCAATTTGCTCAGCTTGCTCTGTTAATATCTGCTGCTCTGCTTGTTCATCCGCATCACCTGTAAACAAAAAACGTGCTTGATTCATACGCATCTCAACAACAAGAGACTCATGGTTCTGATTTTCCACCACAGGAAGTGCTCCCTGTTCTCTGCCTTGTCTCCCCATATTCATAAACAGAAATTCAGTATATCGATCTGCATGATAGATGGACCCGCCGTTAGCCTGATATACAGGGATCTCTTGTTTAATCGCTGTTGTTAACAGCCGCTCAAATGACTTCGATTCAGATAGGGTACCGTTGAACACGATAGATTTTACAGGGATTTCTTCCAGAACAGCCTGAAGGCCACCACTATGGTCTTGATGATTATGTGAAATCATCACCATATCTAGCGAATGAACTCCTCGTTTCTTCAGTAAGGGGACAACGACTTTCTCCCCCACCTCGAATGGGTTGCTTCTCTCCTTCCATGCATCCTTCTCTTTTCTAAAATTTGTTGTCCCACCGGCATCAATCAATATATGCTTTCCTTCTGGTGTAGATACTAGGATTGAATCTCCTTGACCTACATCCAAAAACTGTACCCAACCGTCCCCTTGCCTCCCAGGTCCATGATAGCCACTATATAGCAAGAACAAAAACAGACAGGAAAGCAGCGTAACCATTGCACTACTTCCAAATTTCTCTGTGTGATGCGCAAGTCTATAGAATCCCGTTGATCTAAGCTTATTTGCAACAGGGTGCAGAGAAAAAGAATGTAACGTCTTGGGCATGTCACCCCTTGATAAAGGAACCGTTTCATCAAAGTTCACTCCATTCTCCAGAGTTGCCCACTTCTTCTTACTTACTGTATGTAATAGCAGGTATAGAACAATAAAATACCCATTGATCCACCACAATGTCGGTGATGGCCAAATGGTTAGAAACAACGGATAGCTATTCATCCACTCCACAATAGAGAAGGTAGAAGCATTCAGCCATTCTATTAAGATTGCAATCCACCGCGCACAGGTAGGCCATATCATTCCAAGGATCACAGTAATCATGCCCATGGGCAGAACAACCAAGCTAATTAAAGGAACGAGAAATAAATTCGCAAGCAAAGACAATAACGAAAATTGGTTAAAATAATAGATCGTAAGTGGAAATGATACGAGTTGAGCGGCTAAAGTAACTCCGACCGTACCCGCCAGCCAGCGGGGCAAGAAAGACAGAAAAGACGTTAACTTTGGCACAAACACCATAAGTCCTGCCGTTACAAGAAAAGACAACTGAAAACTGATATTTACCAGGAAATAAGGATCCCACAACAGCATGATCAAGGCTGTAAAACTCAGAATATGTAATCCATCCTTCAAAAGACCCCGCCTTGCTGCATACAGCCCGATCATCCCCATGATACCTGCGCGTACTACCGAAGGACTTGCTCCAGTCAGCAATACATATATCGGTAACAAAAAGATAACAGCGGTCAAAGATGACTCCCTAGTAAAACGACATGCCGAGAAAATAAACAACAATGAACCAACATAAACAGCTACATGCATTCCCGATATAGCCAGAATATGCGTAAGCCCTAGTCTAGAAAACTCACCAAACGTATCTGCATCCAAATCCCCCTTCTCACCGATGATGAGTCCCTTCATATATCCCGCATTCACACCGCTAAACAATTGATCAATATGACCTCCAATAAATTCGCGCGCCTGATCATTCCAGCGAAATAGATGGCTCCACGTCCACTCTTCCGGTTCATCAACTTCGAGCTGGTCTATTCCTTTCACTTTAAGGAGCCAGTGAATTTCTTTTGTTCGCAAAAATTGTTGATAATCAAATCCTTGAAAGTTGCGAGCAATCCCTGGCTTCTCCAACTGACCTACGATGCTCGCAACATCCCCCCGTCTCCAGTGCAGTGCCGCCTGCTGCTCCGCTTGTGTCATCAATTTCACCTGGACTTGAACCTTTTCCTCCATTTCATCATAGTTATCCATATCCTTTATTAAAAACTCAAAGTCAGCTCGATCCCCATCCACTTTAACAGGAGATAGGATCACTCCTTTAGCCAGAATTGCAATGGTCTCATCTTCTTCCTTCATATCTGTTAGTAGATTACTTAGAGTACTGACATTTCGCGCATCATTCCACTCCCAGTATCCTGATGACATGAACAACGATAAGACCATACTGCATATAAATATTGCTCCCGCTCGTCGCCAAAATAAAACAACGGCCAGCAGCAGCGAAATCCCCACAATGGTATACATCAGCTCAAAACCAGAATACATACAAGCAGTCCCACTGCCCAGCACCCAGCAGCAGGTAAACACCAGCAGCGGTCGATGAGTCATTTCATGCTCAGCTCCTCTTTAGAATATTGGGTTACAGAACAAAAAAAGACCTCTAGCTGCCTAAGCATCCAGAGGTCCTTCCTCGTTACCGATGTATTAACTTTTAAATCGATTCCGGTGAATATTAATCCGAAATCGTCATTAGCGTTTCTTTTGGCGGTTCATATGTAAGTAGCTGACGGAATGAAATCCCCTTCTGTTCCATCATGCGATGTACCTTTTCCGTATCCTTTGCGTAAGAACGATGGAATACAACTTCTGTAATTCCGCTATTCGCCAGCATGTTGGCACATGTCCAGCAAGGCTCGTCCGTTACATACACGGTACTTCCTTCACGATCAATACGATCTGTGAACAACAATAAATTCTGTTCTGCATGAATCGTTCGAATACAGCGTTGTTTCTTAACCATTTCTTCTTTGCCGTTACTCGATACAAGCTCATAATCTTCAGCAATCATACAGCCTGCCTCCGAACAATCTGGAACACCCATCGGAGCTCCGTTATATGCTGTTCCAAGCAGTTTTTTGCCCTGTACCAATACTGCTCCGACATGACGTCTCGAGCACTGTGACCGAGTGGATACCATAAATGCGATATCCATAAAATACGTGTCCCAATCTTTACGTTGATCCGTACTCATTTTTAGTTCACCTGTTTCCCTAGAAGTTATCTGAAATCATTGTATCACAGGGTCAAAGCGCAACGTAAGGTTTCATTTTCTCAAGCATTTTAGGTCCAATACCTTTGACGTCCATAAGGGCGGATACACTAGGGAACGGACCATTCTTGCTCCTGTAGTCGATGATAGCCTGTGCCTTTTTCTCTCCAATACCTGGGAGATCCATGAGCGCTGCTAAATCCGCCGTATTTATATTAATTTTACCTGAAGTGTCCGTGTTAGATAAAATCTCTTCTTGTTCCTTCTCTTTCACATTCTCATTCTTCTCGTGGGATACTGCTTCTAAAGAAGGTTTCTCTTCTGATGCTTTTTCTGTAGCCGAAGTAATTTCAGAAGATGTATCTTTGTTAGTCGTTTCTACTTTATTTGTGGAAGGAGGGTTTACATCCTGATCAGAGATGTTCTTATCTTGAACATTTTTGAGCTTAATCGCCTCCTCCATACCAAAGGCTTCCTGAATTTCCGAATTTAGCGGCTTCCATTCTTCAATTCCATCTTTCTTTCCCCCAGCAAATAAGATAAGAAAGCAGCCAATACATACAGCAATAATACTGAACCCTATCGGTAATCGTCTCATAAATATGACTCCAATCCCGAACGGAATGCCCGTCCAATTAATAACAACGTAATAATATAACGCGTACATGAACGATTCCTCTCCAAATCGGTCATGAATTAACGGTCAAGTCGCATACATTAACGATATGAAACGGTATCTCTATGCCGTAAAGCGCGAAAGGAGGGAACGTACACATGAAGGTCGGTTTTATCGGTACGGGCAGCATGGGTAGTCTGCTAATCGACTCCTTCATACGATCGGGGGTGCTACGACCTGAACAAATTCGGATCAGTAACCGTACACCGAAAAAGGCTCTTGATTTGGCAGCCCGCCATCCTGGCTTAATCGTATGTAGAAGTAATGCAGAAACTGCATCACAGAGCGACCTGTTTTTTCTGTGCGTTAAGCCCGGAGAATTTAAACCTGTCATAGACGAAATCCAAGAACATCTTCTCACCTCTCAAATCGCAGTATCCATTACGAGTCCCGTCCAGATCAAACATCTCGAATCTGCGCTTCCCTGCAAGGTAGCGAAAATTATACCTAGTATTACGAACCAAACAGGAAGTGGAGCATCACTATGTATTTATGGGTCACGGATACAAGAAAAAGACAGGCTGCTTTTAGAAAGCCTCCTGTCTTCTATTAGCAGGCCCACTGAGGTTCTGGAATCACACACACGGATCACTTCCGATTTTTCCAGCTGCGGGCCTGCTTTTTTGAGTTTTTTTGTGGAAAAATGGATTGATGCCGCGGTCGAAATGACCGGAGCCGACCGCCCTACGCTAAATGCTCTTGCCGGAGAAATGCTGCTCGGAACCGGCAAATTGCTTACGGAGGAAGGTTTCTCTCCTGAACAACTTCAAGAGAGAGTGGCAGTTCCCGGAGGCATTACCGCCCAGGCACTGTCCCTACTTGGAAACAGGCTGGACGGTTTGTTTCACCAATTGATCACGACCACACATGATAAATATGAGGAGGATCTGGAGAAACTGGATGCTGCCTTCGGTAATTCGATTAACCGGCCACGATATTGACCAGTTTACCCGGCACCGCAATCACCTTGCGGATACTCTTTCCTTCCAACGCCTGCTTGACACTTGGAAGGGAGAGGCTATGTTCTTTCATTGCTTCAATGTCCATATCTTTAGCAATCTTGGTCCGTTCTACAATTTTACCACTCACTTGAATAACAATCTCGACTTCGGCATCCACTGTCCAAGCTTCATCAAACTCAGGCCATGGGACATATGTGATGCTTTCAGTGTTACCCAGACGGTTCCACAGCTCTTCAGCCAAGTGAGGTGCGAGCGGAGATAGCATTTGTACGAAATCTTCCATTGCTTTACGCGGCAGCTCATTTACTTTATAGCCTTCATTAATGAAGATCATAAGCTGGCTGATCGCTGTATTAAAGCGCAGATGTTCCATATCATCTGTCACCTTTTTGATCGTCTTGTGCCAAATGCGTTTGAATTCATCGGTTCCTTCGCCATCGATGATCTTAGAGCTAAGTTCACCATTCTCACCGATGAATAAACGCCAGATCCGTGACAGGAATCGATGCATACCTTCTACACCATTGGTATTCCATGGTTTAGTTGCCTCAAGAGGTCCCATGAACATTTCATATACACGGAGTGTGTCAGCACCATATTCATTTACGATATCATCTGGATTGATGACATTACCACGCGATTTACTCATCTTCTCGTTGTTGTTACCGAGGATCATACCTTGGTTAACTAGCTTCTGGAATGGCTCTTTTGTATCTACCACACCAATATCGTACAACACCTTATGCCAGAAACGGGCATACAACAAGTGTAGTACCGCATGTTCAACACCACCAATGTACAGATCGACAGGCAACCACTGTTTCTGCTTCTCTTTGGAACAAAGCTCCTCATTGTTGTCTGGATCAATGTAACGAAGGTAGTACCAACAGCTACCAGCCCATTGTGGCATTGTATTGGTCTCGCGACGGGCCTTCATGCCCGTCTCTGGATCTATGGTTTCAACCCAGTCTGTCACGTTAGCAAGTGGTGATTCACCCGTACCTGAAGGTTTGATCTGATCTACATCAGGCAGAAGCAGCGGAAGCTGATCCTCTGGTACAGTCTTCATTGTGCCATCTTCCAAGTGAAGAATTGGAATCGGTTCACCCCAGTAACGTTGACGGCTGAACAGCCAATCACGCAGACGGTAAGTGACTTTCTTCTGTCCTTTTCCGTTCTTCTCAAGCCACTCATTCATCGCTTCAATAGCTGCTTCATTATCCAGCCCGTTTAGGAAATCAGAATTGACGTGTTCTCCGTTACCAGCATACGCCTCTTCCTCAACATTTCCTCCCTTAACAACCTCGATAATATCCAGACCGAATTGTTTCGCAAATTCCCAGTCACGACTGTCATGACCTGGAACAGCCATAATCGCTCCAGTACCATAGCCAGCGAGTACGTAATCAGCGATCCAAATAGGAACTTGTGCTCCATTTACCGGATTCACTGCATATGCACCTGTAAATACGCCAGTCTTATCTTTTGCCAGATCCGTACGTTCCAGATCGCTCTTACGCGCTGCTTGATCTTGATATGCCTTAACTGCATCTTTCTGATCCTCGGTTGTAATAAGGTCCACTAATTCGTGTTCAGGAGCCAGTACGCAGTAACTTGCACCAAACAAGGTATCTGGGCGTGTTGTAAATACCGTCAAGTGCTGATCATGACCAGCGATATCGAAGCGCACTTCCGCACCTGTTGATTTTCCAATCCAATTACGCTGCATATCTTTGATGCTTTCAGTCCAGTCAAGCTCATCCAGATCCTCAAGCAGACGCTCGGCATAATCGGTAATTTTCAGAATCCACTGACGCATCGGTCTGCGGATTACAGGATGTCCACCACGTTCGGATTTGCCATCAATGACTTCTTCATTCGCAAGAACCGTTCCGAGTGCAGGGCACCAGTTAACTGGAATTTCGTCAACATAGGCCAGACCTTTGTTATACAACTGAATGAAAATCCATTGCGTCCATTTGTAATAATCAGGATCCGTTGTGCTGATCTCACGGTCCCAATCATAAGAGAATCCAAGTGATTTGATCTGACGACGGAAATTATCAATATTCTTAATCGTAAATTCCCGAGGGTGCTTTCCCGTGTCCATTGCATACTGCTCGGCAGGAAGGCCAAATGCATCCCAGCCCATTGGATGGAGCACGTTGTATCCGCGCATCCGCTTAAAACGGGAAACAATATCTGTTGCCGTGTAACCTTCTGGGTGACCTACATGCAAACCTGCACCCGACGGATACGGAAACATATCCAATGCATAAAACTTCGGTTTCGATGGATTGTCGTGCGTTTTAAATGTTTTGTGTTCATCCCAATACTGTTGCCATTTCGGCTCGATGACCTGCGGCTGATAACCGTGGCCTGTCGGTTGATTTTCACTCATACTTTCATGCTCCTCCTTCTCGGTCAAACACGGTTTAAAACCGTGCGCCTCAAAACAAAAAAACCTCATCATCCATAGCGTACGACGCTAGGGACGAGAGGTTTGATTCCCGTGGTACCACCCTAGTTAGCTAAAGACATTCTTTGTCCTTAACTCCCTTTGCACCTCTATCGCAGGTGAGACGACGATGACTCATCGGACTGGCGTTAACTTACCCACGTAAGCTACCTGATCCGGGTTAACATCGTTACTCCAAGGCGAGTTCATTTCCTTCGTCAACCGGCTTGCACCATCCGCCGGCTCTCTGTGTGATCGAGTTAGAAACTACTATTCCTCATCATCGTATGGTATTCGATTTTAATGACGATATTATATCGAACATCCTCGCTTAAGTCAATGCTGAACACCTGCTGCTACGGTAATCTTCCGGTGTTCTACCGACCATCTCCTTGAACATCCGGCTGAAATGGGCTAAATGTTTAAACCCTGCAGCATAACAAACTTCCGTGACTGACAGACTTGGATGAAGCCACAGCAAGATTTTTGCCTGATTAATTCTTCGGCTATATACGTATTTGAAAACAGTGGTGCCTGTCACTTCTTTAAACAACGTGGACAAATACTGCTTCGTTAAATGCACCGCATCCGCAATATCCTCCAAGGTTAGGTCGTTCATATAGTTACGTTCCACAAAGGTTATCACCTGCTGAACATGACGTTCCTTTTCGGAGAAAGAATCTCTATCATTTACAACATTACGACACAGATCCGCGATAAAATACATCATGTCAAGTATCCGCAGCATTCTTCGCTCCTGTGTAGCCCCATGAGAAGTTAAACGATCTAAATCGCTCATAATATTTTCGAATTCCAACCGCTCCGATCCTTGCAACGACAGACGATAATTTCGAAGTTCCTCAAATGGACTCAATAATGCCGCGGATGCTGCAGGTTGAAGCCACCGGTTCACGAAGCCAGGATCAAAGTGAGTGATACTCCGTACATAACGCACACCAGGCTCCACATGAGGACAGTGCAAGGTCAAACCATTCATTAGGATAAGATCGCCCGGCTTTAGAAGGTAGATCTTATCTCCGATAAGATAATTACATTTTCCTTCGTGAAAATAATAGATTTCATAGAAAGCATGCGAATGAAATTCACCGCCAGCCATTGGCTCCTCTTGACGATGATGAAATTCGAATGGTTGATGAAGCTGTATTTGTTTCCCGCTCAACTCATTCATAAAGGACACCGGTTTCATAGAGTTTTCCCCTTCTGATCCTAGGTATTCCTTTATTATAACGGAACCAATTACTGAATACGAACCGCTTCATTCTGAGCGACAACACATAATTCCCCCGCTTTAAATGCATGTTCCTGTGTCATTGCTCGTTCTGTTCGTTCCATGCAGTCTATTATCAGTTCTCCGAAAAATGGATAGCCCACCTTATCCTTTAGCTCCATATGGTATTCTCCCTCATGGTTAACCAGATAGAGATGATCTCCCTTCGGATCTCTTGCTAGATCAATATATTTTCGCAATTCGATATACCCGTCCGTACCCAGGATAAACGTTCTTCCATCTCCCCATGTGCTGAGTCCATTCGGTGTAAACCAGTCAACACGGAAATAATTCGTCGCTCCGTTATCACCGATCAATGTTGCATCCCCGAAGTCTTCAAGCTCTGGATACAACGGATTGTTGTAGTTCGCCACCTTACTGCTCATCACCTTGGCATCCTTACATCCTGCGAAATATAAAAACTGTTCAATCTGATGGGAGCCAATGTCACAGAGAATACCTCCATACTGAACATGACGGAAGAACCAATCTGGCCTTGATGAAGCATTTAAGCGATGTGGTCCAGTCCCCATCACTTGCACCACTCGGCCGATAGCGCCATCTTGAATTAATTTACCGGCATGAATTGCACTCTCTACATGGAGACGCTCACTATAATAAACCATATACTTCTGTCCCGTCTCTGCAGCTTTAGCTCTGGCAGCTGCAACCTGATCGAGCGTAGTAAAAGGCGTTTTATCCGTAAAATAATCCTTACCATAGGACATGACCTTAAGCCCAAGGTCACATCGCTCGGAAGGAATTGCAGCCGCAGCAACAAGCCTTACCTCCGAGTCCTCCAAAATTTGTGATTCTGAAGAAGCTGCACGTACTTGGGGGTATTTCTCGCAGAACTGCTGTACTTTTATCGGATCGGGGTCATACACCCACTTCAAGGTTGCACCTGCCTCTACAAGCCCATTACACATCCCGTAAATATGTCCGTGCTCTAGCGCCATTGCGGCAATAACGAACTGTCCGGGGCCCACTACCGGCTCCGCCTTTCCGGTCGGAGCGTAGAGCATACCGTTACTCCTATTCACTTAAGATACCTCCTTCAACCATATAGCCCATTGCTTAAAAGTTCAGACGAGTGACTCGCTCTCTTATCCAAATGTCTTAGACATATCAGCCGGACCCGTTTCAATTACGGTCTTCTGATAGGTTGAATTCTTAATCCGTTCCTGCAAAAGCTCATAATACAAATCCTCATCTAGCGGAAGATCGACCCAATTGTCCGTCCAGCTCGACAGATGCATCGCATTCGACAGAGTCAAGCCATGAATCCCTTCTTCACCAGGTGCAATGAGCGGCGCTGCATGCAATATGGCATCTGTGAAATTTTGAATGATACCATTATGCTGTGAGTTATTCCCCGAGACCGGTATCTCACATTTCCAGCATTCCGGCTCTCCGAACCCGCCTTTGAATTCCTGATTAAACTCTGTTTCCGAAACCCGCAAACGCCAAAATGTTAATTTATCATCTTCAATAACGATCTTGCCGCGATCACCCGTTACTTCAAAACGGTTCGTTCCAGGTGCTTCCCCCGTTGTTGTAATGAACACTCCTGTTGCACCGTTCTCATATTCAACATAAGCAGTCACATCATCTTCAACTTCAATATTTCTGTATTTGCCGAAAGAGCAAAAAGCTCTCATTCGTACAGGCATTAGCCCGGTAGTCCATTGCCATAAATCTAGCTGATGTGGGGATTGATTGATGAGAACACCACCGCCTTCACCTGCCCATGTCGCGCGCCAGCCACCGGAATCATAATAGCTTTGCGAACGATACCAGTGAGTAACGATCCAGTTGGTCCGGCGTATCTCTCCAAGCTCACCTGAAGCAATCAGCTCACGGAGCTTCTGATATAACGGATTACAGCGCTGATTATACATAATGGAATATATCTTACCACTCTCCGCAGCGACCTTATTCATCTCACGAACCTGCTTCGTATGGACACCTGCAGGCTTTTCGATCAGCACATGTAAACCTTGTTCAAAAGCGTATATTGCTTCCTCAGGGTGAGCATAATGCGGCGTTGCAATAATTACGGCATCGATTTCACCAGATGACATCATTGCCTTTGCATCACCCCATACCTTGACTCCTTCTGGTAGCTCAGCCTTGGCCATCTCCTGCTTGCTTACCTGTAGATCACATACAGCCACTAAGGATGCTCCTCTAATCTTACCTGCTGCCAGTGCTCTAGCATGACTAAATCCCATTCCAAGCCCGATCACGCCAATTCTAACTTGTTCCATACTCATTACTCCCCCTTTTCTTGAAATCATGAAATGAATTCAATTATGTAAAGAAACATCAAGTTATGGCATTATGCCATTCTTCCATCTGTTGGACGAAGTATTTCAGCATATCCTTGGAAGAATACTGCCCACTGAAATCTTCAATTCCTAGATAGCCATCATAGCCGACCGCTTTCAGATCAGTCAGCACCTGGGGCCAAGAAACGATGCCATGCGCAAGAGGGGTCCATTCTCCAGTCCATGCTGAATGCAGACCATCGGCTGACTTTGTCATGCGATATCCGGCATTCTTCACATGAACATGAGCAAGATAAGGACCTAGGAGCTCCATGCCCATTCTATAATTCTCAAAACCTTCATGTACCATATTACCTGGGTCGTACAAAACTCCAATATGATTGGAGTCAAAATGACTGACCAGCTTATGAGCTAAGCCTGCACTAGGTGCTATCGTTTTGTGATGTGTTTCAACAAGCGCCTTAACACCATAATCAGCAGCTAAACGCTCCACTTTATCCAAATAACGAACAGCCTGGTCGTAAAGATCATTGTAGTTCGTTCTGCCATCATACCCAGGAACGCCTGCGCGAATAAAAGAAGCTCCTAGCGTTTTAGCTGCTTTCATCACACGTTCTGTACCTTCCATATCCCCACAATTCAGATAAGGGACCACCGCAATACTCCGCAAATTATACTGCTTAACAGCTTTATCAAAGCTAAGCCATTCTTCCTCCGTGCCTTCTGGATCTATAGAGCAGCGATTATGCCGCCAAAATGAGGGATCCTCTTGAAATGCATCTTTCGGTATTTCCTTGAAACGCCATTCAATACCCTCAACTCCTGCTTCTTGTGCAGCAGCAGCTAGCTCCTCCGGATTCAAATCAGGGGTTGCAACCGTAAACACAGACCATTTCATCTTCGCTCCACCCTTTCTTCACTTGATTGAATTCCTTCATTCTGAAAAATCAGTTGATTGTCATTTGATCCATCTTTTCGGCAACCACCTGCATATGCATGCGTTGTAATCGTTTACATTTATATGCGTTTTTAGTCTAGCACATGAAACACAGCAAACCTATGATTCTCCACCTCGATCTTAACCACAGTCAAATACAACACTGAAAAAGTGTTTCCTATGCAAGAGGGTCTAACTAACGATTAGTAAATTACTTTGTGAAAATACAAAAAGGACTGTTCACGTAGTTGTACCTACGAAATACAGTCCTTCTTCTATCATGTACTTATTTAATTGCAACATAGAACAGTCTTTGAGCATCATCGCCAGCTTCCACCCATTCAAAGTCTGCATAACACTTCACATCTCTGAATCCGGCTTTGGTAAGCTCTACCTTCATCCATTCGGGATCATACCCACGCTGTGTGTGTGTTTCTTCAAATCGGCGGTAAACCGTGCGATCGTTCTCATCCCTCGCGAATATAGATAAATGATGTTCAATTTCACAACGAGGTTCGTCGAGTGCACAAGTCCAGATATACGAAACCTTATGATCATCAAGGACAAAAGGCTGCTCCTCATCATAACGGATCAAGGTATTCGGATGGTGAACATCAAACAGGAATGTCCCACCCTCCTTCAAGCCTGAGAACGTACGGGCGAACGCTGCGCGTATATCGTCTTCCTCAAGTAAATAGTTAAGGCAATCACAGAATGATATTACCGAGTCTACCTGCTCAGGAAGTTCCCAATCGCGCATATCCTGCTGAATCCAGCGCACGCTTCCCTCACGGAACAAACGATTCCCTTGTGGGGTTTCTTCCAGTTTACGACGGGCGATCGACAACATATCAGCTGATAAATCAATACCGGTGACTTCAAATCCCGAATTCACGAGCGGTATTGTAATGCTGCCCGTCCCGCATCCGAGCTCCGCCACGCTTTTCGGCATACCATGCTTCTCCCAAGCCGTCCGTGCGAACCGAAGCCAATCAGGGTAGGGCATGTCCTCCATAAGTTGATCGTAAACGTACGCAAATTTGCGGTAAGACAACATGATGACACCACTTTCTTCAAGCTTTCCTTATTTCATGCCTTAATCAGCAGAATCCGAATTTTCGTTTTCCTCGTTCTCCTTGGCAAGATAAGTCCAATTTTCTTTTTGTGTGACGAGTCCATCCTTCATTAGCTTGCCAAGCGCACGTTTGAAGGCTGACTTACTGATACCAAAACGCTGCTTAATAATATCTGGTGGTGTTGCATCAGAGTATGGCATAGCTCCACCTGGACGTTCTTTCAGGAATGCGAGCAGACGATCAGCATCATTGGTCATACCAATTTCTTTACGAGGCACCATTGATAGGTTGACACGCCCATCGTCACGAACATGACTGACACGGACACGAACCTCTTCCCCAAGACGTAGCAATCGCGTACGCTCAGAAGAATGGATCATCCCAATAGCTCCGAAGCCAAGAATGCCACCATCTACAATAACAAATGTCCCCATTTGAAGCGGCTTGTATACAAGCGCTGTAAACCATTCGTTCAGCCATGCATCAGGAGCATTAAAAGCAAGAGGAGCCAGTTCTTGCTCACCAGCAAGCTTAGCGCGAAGGCGTCCCTGTTTGTCATGTTCCATCATAACGAATACATAATCACCAACCTGCGGATGAAGCTCTTTCATCTCAGGCAGTTCACGAATCGGAAGCAGTAGCTGACGACCGAGACCCATTTCAAGGAAACATCCAAGCCGCGGATGAACGTCCGCCACCATAAGCTTAGCTGTTTCACCAAGGGTAAGGTATGGCTTCTTCATCGTCGCAGCTAATCGATCTTCGGTATCAAAAAATATAAACACTTCTACCGTTTCGCCAGGTTCTACTTTTCGGGTAAGTTCGGTATAGTGGAGCAGTACATCCATGTCTCCACCATCTAAAAAATAACCATAAGGTGATACTTCACGTAAAATCTCCAGTTGCATTATTGTACCAGCAATCAGGTTCATACGTTCTCCACCACTTTGGCATCCGACCACAGACGCTCAATGTTATAGTATTCACGCTCATCACGATGGAATATATGAACCACAACATCACCAAGATCCATCAGGATCCAGCGAGCTGCGTCCATACCTTCGAGCCCACGAAGTGCAACACCTGCATCATGTGCACGTTTACGTACTTCAGTCGCGATTGCTTGAACTTGTGTATCTGAGTTACCGTGACAAATTACAAAATAATCGGCAACTAATGAAATGCCTCTCAAATCAAGTGCCACAATATTCATCGCTTTTTTATCTTCAGCAGCCTCTACGGCTACATTTAACAATTCACTCGGTGTTATCGTCATGAATTCGCCTCCAATTGCTTTATTAAATCATTTCTTGCTAATAACGTTAGTGGGTATATGATCTGCTTACGAGACATGAGGAAACTCATTGTTGAATCAAATGCTGCTGCAAGCGCCCCTTCAAGGCTATGGTTGGCCAGTTCTCGAATATTATTCACTCCAGGAAAATCTCGGCCTGGCTCAATGTAATCCGCGAGGCAAACCACCTTATCCAGCAAAGTCATACCTACCCGACCTGAGGTATGATAGCGAATAGCATTAAGCACTTCCTGATCGGTAATTCCGTAATCCCGCTCTGCGATAAACGCCCCTACCTCCGCATGCCACAATTGTTTATCATGCTCGAACAGATCTCCTTGATATCCGCTTTCCACTAACGCTTCTTCTAATTTTAACACAGGCCAATATTTAGCGACGTCATGCAGAATCGCTGCCAAATCAGCTTTCTCCGGATTTGCTCCATACTGTTCAGCAAGTTTAACTGCCGTATCCATGACACCCTGTGTGTGTATCCATCGCTTTTCGGGCATCTGGGAAGATACGGCCTCAATTAGTTGCTCCCGGCTGTATCCCATAGATTCCGCTCCTTACAATATAATCATAGACAGAGTCTGGCACCATATAACGAATGGATTGACCTCCTGCCGCTCTCTTACGAATCATGCTGGAGGATATATCAACAAGCGGCATATCTGCAATTTTGACAACATCCTGTAAAAATACAGGCAATTTCTTCACATCCAGATCAGATCCCGGCCGGTTCACTCCGATAAAATCGAGCATTCCGGCAAGTTCATCAATTCGGTGCCAATTCGGCAAGTAGTTAACCATGTCCGCCCCGACGATGAAGGTAAACTGAATATGTGGATAAATCTGCCGTAATTCCGTCACTGTATCCACAGTATAGGATGTGCCTCCATGCTCCACTTCAACGTTCAATGTTCGAAAAAAAGGATGACCACTCACCGCTTCAGCTGTCATTTCCAGTCTCATCTGTCCTGTGACACTGGATTTCTGCTTATGAGGAGGAATATGACTTGGCATAAACCATACCTCGTCCAATTGATATGCGTCCCGTGCAGCTTCCGCCACAAGCATGTGACCGATATGAATCGGGTCAAACGTGCCTCCCATAATACCAACCTTCATCGAGAGCTCGCCCCCTTTAATTAAGGCAATTCGATTGTCTTGTTATCCTTTGATTCTTTATACAACACGATCGTCTTTCCAATAACTTGAACGAGTTCTGCCTTAGCACCTTCAGCTAGTTCAGCCCCGATTTCACGTGGATCTTCGATGCAGTTGTTCAGTACGGATACTTTTAACAACTCGCGCTTCTCAATTGCTTCAGAGATATGGCGGATCAGATGATCATTACTTCCACCTTTACCTACCTGAAATATGGGATCCAAATGATGTGCCATTGATCTTAAATATCTTTTTTGCTTTCCAGTTAACATTCTTCTTCATAACTCCCTTAATATCATCTATTCCAATCATTTCACTGTTCCGAAACCTTTATTCTAGCGCTTGATCTATCTTTAAGCAAAATAAATATTTAGGAATTTGCTTACAATTTAAAACTCTGAAGCACAGCTTCTCTCATCTCGGCAACCGGAGCAGCTACTCCTGTCCAATATTCAAGAGCATACGCGCCTTGATTAACAAACATGCCAAGCCCCCCATGGGTGCTGCAACCCTTTCTAGCACTAACATGGAGAAGCTCTGTCATCAGTGGATTGTAGATGAGATCACTGACCACGATTCCTTCTGGGATCCACTCTTCAGGAACCGGAAGCTGCCCTATGTTTGGATGCATACCGACAGAAGTCGTATTTATTAGTATATCAGCCGAATGAACAGCCGCTTGCGCTTCCGCTTGGGAAAACCCCTGCATATTAGCTAATGAGCTCCACTCTTGTGCGAGCTCTATCGCCTTGGAAGCTGTTCGGTTCACGACTGAAATCTGTCCAGGCTGTTCAGCAGTTAATGCATGTATAATTCCACGTGCGGCACCGCCAGCTCCGAGAACGACAATGTTCTTGCCTCTCAATTCGGGACAGACTTCCTCTTTCAAGGAACGTACATACCCAATTCCGTCTGTGTTATAGCCTGTTAGAACACCATTGTTATTGACAATTGTATTGACGGCTCCCACCTTGGCGGCTCCTTCGTCAATATGGTCTAAATAATTCATAACCTCAACTTTATGTGGAATCGTTACATTAACGCCACGAAAACCGAGTGTGAGAATGGCTTGAATCGCTTTCTCCAGTCCTTCAGGCTTGATATGAAGTGGAACATAATTCCCCTCTATGCCAAGTGCCTTAAGTGCGGCATTGTGCATAATCGGTGATTTCGTGTGGATGATTGGATCCCCCATTACCCCAAGTAACATAGCACCACTAGTCATTCTAACTTCTGATTGCTGTATTGATTTCATTTCGTACATCCGCCTCTCCCAAAAAGACAGTTGTGGAATCTAGTTAGATCAATGAAGGGCGCTGAAGCACCTTAACTCCTTTAGGCACATGAACAGCTACAAGAGCACCCGAATCTCCATTCACTTTAATCCATCCCAAACCGGAGATGAATATGTCAGAGCGAGAACCCTTAGCAACTCTGATCTCGTGTCTGGTCCATTCTGGCATTTCTTGTAGCCGTTCCTTGGTTGGTGGTGACAGAAGTTCTCCTGCATGATCCTCAAACAATGAATCGGCACGATCAAGCTTCGTACGGTGTATTTTTAGACGACCACTGATAAAGCAAGTAAAGGATTGATGCTCTCCCTTAATAAAATCGAAACGACCCATTCCACCAAAGAACAGTGTTTGTCCTTCGTTAAGCTGATATACAAGGGGTTTCAGTGGATTCTCAGGCATAACAACTCCCAGATCATCACGGCTAACGATCTCACTGTATCTCCACGGATAAACAATTCCAGGTGTATCAACGATAAAGCGTCCATCATCCAGTGGGATATTAATCATGTCTAGTGTCGTTCCTGGATAACGTGAAACTGTAAGTTCTTGCTCCAGATCACTGTAATCCCGGATCAAACGATTTATTAATGTTGATTTACCCACGTTGGTTCCACCCACGACATAGACGTCGCGATCGCCACGATGATCGGCTATCATCTCAAGCAAGCGATCGAAGCCTTGATTCTTCTTGGCACTGCAAAGAACGATGTCAGTTGTACGAAGTCCTTGTTCTTTACATTGTTTCTGCACCCAATTCAAAAGCTTGTTCCAGTTCGTAACCTTTGGAAGTAAGTCAATTTTGTTAACAGCAAGAATAACCGGGTTATTCCCTACAAATCGCTGAAGACCTGAAATTAAACTTCCCTCAAAGTCAAAAATGTCTACAATATGAATAACAAGCGCATTTTTGCCGCCAATTTGTCCAAGAAGACGCAGGAATTCGTCCTGATCTACAGCAACCGATGCGACTTCGTTATAATTCTTAATACGGAAACAGCGCTGGCAAATGACCGGCTCACGGTCCCAGGCTTTTTCCGGTAAATAGCCAGGCTCACCCTGTGCAGTGTGCTGTAATGAAATGCCACAGCCGCTGCATTTCTTGGTGACTTGTCCGCCTAAAGGCTCCATCATGATTTCTTGTCCTCCTCAGTCCATAATCCTTGCTTCCGCAAACGTGTCAATGCGACTCGTTCAACCCTCCGGTTGAACCATCGAGTAAAGCGTCCTTCATCATTAATCGCAATTGGCATAACCAATACTGTATATAATCCCAATCGGTTTCCACCGTAAACGTCCGTTAGCATCTGGTCCCCCACGACTATCGTCTGTTCATGAGTTAGATCCATCATTTTCATCGCTTTCCGGAAAGGCGCATTACTCGGTTTACGAGCTTCGTGTACATATTGGATATCCAGTGGAGTAGCAAATTTAGACACGCGCTCCAGTTGGTTATTTGAAACGATGATCAGCTGAAAGCCAATCTCTTTTACTTTTTTAAACCATGCCACCAGTTCTGGTGTTGCCAGCGGGGCCTTAGCACCTACAAGCGTATTATCCAAATCCGTAATAATCCCCCGATACCCCTGCTCATACAGTTCCTCCAGGTTGATGTCAAAAACCGTATTGACGCGGAGTTTTGGAATTAGCATCTCAAACAAATTCGTCACCTCAATTTCATACGAAAAACTATACCATATTCCCGTTAGTTAGTAAAAATAATCGGCAGTGCTCTAAAGCCATAGCTAGAGCCAAGAAAACGCCGAGTCTAGCTGGATTTCACTTGGCTTAATTTAGAAAAACCGCCCAATGTTCCTCACTAGGAACCCAGGCGGTCTCGCGTTTAGGAATTTTTCAAGCTTTTTATACTCTTCTTCAATTCAGCCGCATCCGCTTGAACGTTACGCCACTCGTCTTCTACAATATGTTTCGGACTATAACGTGCCGCTTCGAACTTTCTAAGGAGTGGGGTTAGCGAAGAGCCTAACGATGGATACTTAAGTTCCCATCTTGCGACCGACTCCCTCAGCGTTTCGTCTGACCCCCGCGTCAGGCCACGTCTGTGAGCAGCCTTCAACCATCGCTCCGTTTCTGCAATGACTTTATCGGCTGGGGTTAGTGGTTTACCTGCCCGAAGACGAGCTGAAATGAAGCGAAGATTAAAACGCATCCTCCATAGAATATACCCAACCCATATAAGAATAACCGCTCCGGAAAGGATAGCTAGGATCAGATAAACAGATGATTTCCCATCTTGATTATCCGAAGGAGATACAGGAGCTACTTCTTCATCTTTCTTCTCCAGATCTTCTTCTGCAGGAGTTGTCGGCTCGATTGGTTCTGTTCCAGCAATAATCGGCATGTTAAAACCAGGCGTTGTTTCAATCGGAATCCATCCATATTCTCCGAAATATACTTCAACCCATGAATGGGCATCCGAATTTTTAACGGTGTAGCTGGTACTGGAATCAGATGAATCCTGGCCGTCCTGCGACATAAACTCTTCTGCTGGAACACTGCCTGGAGCGTATCCTTTTACCCATCTGGCAGGAATATCTAGGGACCGGGTCATCATCACCATCGATGTAGAGAAGTAGTCACAGTACCCTTCTTGCACCTCAAACAGAAATGCATCTACAAAATCTGAACTCTGTCGCTTCGATAAATCCGGTGAATTTGTGTAGGTGAAGTTCGTCTGTAGATATTGTTGCAGCAGCATAACTT
Organism: Paenibacillus sp. FW507-14B1B; assembly: GCF_058781425.1. Taxonomy (NCBI): domain Bacteria; kingdom Bacillati; phylum Bacillota; class Bacilli; order Caryophanales; family Paenibacillaceae; genus Paenibacillus; species Paenibacillus sp. FW507-14B1B. The sequence continues at coordinate 1,601,589 of NZ_JBYSWS010000001.1, forward strand.
TCTCGTACGGTGTATTTCCATCGGCCGTCACTTCAAGCGCAAGTGACTTTACCCGCTCTGGAAAATCGGACGGCTGCTGCATGTAATCCTTATCTATGGAACCCGTATAGAGTTCATCGTATGATTTGCTTCGTAGTTCCTCAACTGGAATGATTGGAATCTCAGAGGTTACTGAATAGGCCTTGGGATAACTTGGACGCTTTGGCTCAGAGTCAAAGTGTAATTCTGACCCTTCAGGTTTCCAACGAAGTGTCCCATTATCTACTTCCGTATCCATTTTGTCCACTTGTGAGATCGAATAAGCTCCAAACAAAACCGGATACACACTATCATTCAGCATCGTAACGGTCTGCTTCACTGTCTTGGTCTCAATCTCACCTGATAAATCTCCTTTCAGAGATTCTCCCACTTCTATACCTTCTGTATTGCGGCGGCTTTGCTTGTCGGTCCACCCAGACCCTGAATAAATAGTTCTCGACTCACCGCGCCAATAGCTTCTATCGGTAGAGGTTACCGTCATCACAGGTGTGTAATCAAAATTGAATGCACCGCCTAATTCATTATCCTCTCGCCCATAACCAGAAGTGCTTTCCGCCGTATCTTTAAAAAAACCACTTCCCGTTCCCGTTACACTTCCAGTGAGGGGCATACCATTCCATTCTCTCCAAGCGGTGTAAGGATCCGTTAAGGCAGGCTGGATATTAGGCATATTAATCCCCGCTAAAATAATTAAAGAAAAAATAACAAGGATATTCCCTAAGATTTTCATAGGATATGCCCGAAGCCTACGCCATCCTAGCGGAAATCTTGTACGGAATCGATTAAAATGCTCTGTTACAAGCCAGCCCATTCCTGCAGCAACAACCCATGCTGTTTCATCCCATAAAACAATTTTCGTAAAGGAGTCTAGTACAGCAAATGCAACAACATTAAGACCGACAATGAATAAGATTCTTCTCTTATCTCTAGCCCAAGCTGATACAAATATTAAAATCGCCCACGAAGCTAATGCAAACCAAAAATAAGGTAATAAACTCATTAACTCTCGGGAACGAATAGCTTCGAGCGGATTCGGCGGTACCGGAATGCCGTATTTCTGAAGCACTAGATACACTGCAAAAATGATTAAGGGAATCTGGATTATTACCCGAAAAGGGCGCTTAATAAATACCAACGCTTCTGTAACTGCTGTAATCGCAAGCGCTGCAATGATACTTGCTGTTGTTTCTTCATATAGTATGGGTTCTGTATAAGAAACCCATTGTAGTAATATAATCCATATCCATAACAAGGATAGTATATAGAAGAAAGACGAGGAGAATTTCTGCTTGTTTGCTCTCATCGTAGAGCACCTCCTAAAACAACCGGAAGCTCTTCCAGCGAAGATGCAGCGTAATTCATAATACCTCGCGATTTCAGAAGTGACGTATAATCTTCCTTCCCGCTCTTCTCCCCTTCATGGTTTAAAATTCGGAGTAATCCTGGATTCATCCCTCTAGTCTCAGCCCAGCGCATCACTTCAAGAACAGAAGAATCCGCCAAAGGACTTACCAAGAGAAATAAAGCCCCTTTCGGAAAATGACGATAAGAACGCTCTAATGAAGTTAACAGACTTTCTGTTCGATCTGCATCTACATCCACCAAATGCTGTACCATTCTCATTCGTTCACTTGGTGTATCGCTTGCTGCAAACACCGACGGATTCTTCGAAGCTGTAAATAGTCCCGTTCCAGCATGTTCGCGAGCCCCGTATTCAACTAGTGAAGCTGCTGCTGACACAGCCAGCTCAAATTGACGGGGAGACTGATAACCTTGAGCCGTGCAATCTAGAACAATCATTGTCTTGGGGAAAGATTCGTGCTCAAACTCTTTGGATTTCCAAGATCCCGTCTTAGCCGTTGCATTCCAGTGGATTCTAGAAATACGGTCACCATATACATAATCACGTACACCATTGATCTGAGTCGTCTCTCTTCTAGAAGGAGAAAGTGTTGTATGCGTTCCTCCCAGTCTTAAGCTGCGCATGTTCCGCTGCCAGTTCGGAATAAAAATCGTGCGGGGGAGCACCCGAAAAAACGTCTCCACTTCAAACTCCCCTCGATGTTCAATCAAACCAAATATATCTTCACTTATGCATTCCGTTTTAGAAAAGGCGTAACGCCCTCTTTCCAGTGGTGGTGTCTGAAACACCAGTTCACCCGAACCACGCAAATTCGGAATGACGCTATCCTCAAAAGACCACTTGTCCCCATTATGACGCTGCAATACCTCACGCATGATAAGGTAAGGCATTGGCAGCAGGCCTGGAATCGTTACGTCCATCGTCACGCGTACCTGATCCCCAGCATGTAGTATTTCTCCATGTTCTGATGAAACGTGCCGAGAAGCTTTCACGCGATTGACTCCACCAAAACTCGAACCTATGAGGTAAAGAGACAACAGGCTGACCATAGAGAACAGCATCATCGATGTCTTGCCTCCTTGAAACAAGACATACAGCAAGCATATACACCAAACCGCCAATACCGCTGCGAGTTTCGACGGTTTTATGCCATTGGTCAGCACAGAGAAATATCGGCGCATGCCTATCTTCCCATCTGAACAGGCACTTTGATCTGCCGAAGAATAGATTGCAGCACGGACTCAGTTGTTACGCTGTCAAGTCTGGATTCCGGACGCAGCATAATCCGATGGGACAAGACATAAGGCGCAAGAATTTTAACATCATCAGGTAACACGTAATCTCTCTGCTGCAGGAAAGCAAATGCCTTAACAGCATTCATAAAGGATAGCGTGGCACGCGGGCTAGCTCCTAGAATGACAGAAGGATGCTCCCTTGTCGCACGCGTAATGCCTAATAAATAATCAGCGACTGGGTCCCCGATAAATACATCGCGAATTTCTTCCTGAATTGACAAAATATGATCCATATACGTCACTGGTTTAAGCTTGTCCACCAGTTGTCCGTGACGAGAACGGAACATCAGCTCTTTCTCCGTCGCAGCGTCAGGATATCCCAGACTAATCTTAAGCATAAAGCGGTCAAGCTGAGCTTCAGGAAGCATATATGTACCTTCAAAATCAATAGGATTCTGTGTCGCACACAACATAAACGGATGCGGAAGCTCATGGGTCTCACCATCTACAGTTACGCTTCTCTCTTCCATAACTTCGAGCAAGGCAGACTGCGTCTTCGTCGTTGCACGGTTAATTTCGTCAGCCAAAAGAATATTGGTCATGACAGGTCCTGGGCGGAAATAAAAACGCTCATCCCGAGGATGAAATACCGACACTCCTGTAATGTCACTTGGTAGAATATCAGGGTTGCACTGGATCCGCCGATAATCCCCTTGCATTGATTTTGCAAGTGCTTTAATGAGTTGCGTCTTACCTGTTCCAGGCACGTCCTCTATAAGCACATGTCCTCCAGCAAGCAACGCAGTTAGAAGAAGCTGGATTTCAAATTCTTTACCTAGAAGGCATGATTCTAGGTTGGAACGTACTGAAAAAATAGTATTCATGGATTCTTGTCTTACGGGCATGTATTATAAACCTCCTGTAAGGGAATAAATAGATGATTTACTACTATTGTACATGATGGGAGTCCCAGAGTACATTGAAGAGTAGTTTCATGCACATATTCCCTTAAAAGAGTGACGATGGTAGATCATTACCGCGGAATAAAAAAGCCCCGGGAGTATATATCCGGAGCTTCTGTGTGTTTGAAAAATTGTTAGCCTTTGGGACGCACAATAAGTGCAGCTATGAACGAAAAGATAATCGCCGAAGAGATCCCGGCGCTTGTAATCTCAAATATTCCTGTGACGACACCAATCCATCCATCCCGCTCAAGTTCTGTTAGAGCACCATGAACAAGGGAATTACCAAAGCTAGTAATCGGCACCGTAGCACCTGCACCTGCAAATTTCACGAGAGGATCATACAATCCAAATGCATCAGCAACGGCCCCTGCTACAACGAGTGAACTCATCGTATGAGCAGGCGTAAGTTTAATCGCATCCATCATAATCTGTCCGATCACACAGATCAGTCCACCTATGACAAAAGCCCATAAAAATTGCATCTTTTTCAGCCTCCCATCTCTAATGCTACGGCATGCGCTACACAAGGTATGCTTTCACCCTGTTGATAGGAAAGTGGAGACAATAACGCCCCTGTTGCTACAACTAGTACCTTGTTCAGCTCACCGCGGCGCATCTGTTTGAGAATATGACCATAGGTAACGACAGCCGAGCAGCCGCAGCCACTTCCTCCAGACAATACGTATTTCTGTTTATCTCGATCAAATATCATCAAGCCACAATCCATAAACTTCGTTTGGTCCATTGGGACCCCTTCTTTTTGCAATAGCTCTTTCGCGATGGGAAGTCCAACCGCGGCCAAATCCCCAGTTACCACTAAATCATAATAACCAGGAGAGCGCCCCGCATCACGAAAATGTGCAGCAATCGTATCTGCGGCTGCAGGCGCCATCGCTGTACCCATATTGAAAGGATCTTTAATACCGAGATCCATCACTTTACCTATAGTTGCATAAGTTACATGAGGTCCTACGCCTTGATTGGATACAACAGAACAACCGGCACCCGTAATCGTATACTGTGCATAAGGTGGCTTCTGCGAACCATATTCTGTCGGATAGCGGAACTGTTTCTCCACCGTGCAGTTGTGACTTGCCGTACCTGCCATGGCATACTGTGCTGCTCCCGAATCTACCATTAAAGAAGCGATCGCTAAGCTTTCCATCGAGGTGGAACAAGCCCCGAATACACCGATATATGGCACGCCCATTTTTCTAGCCGCAAAAGAACTGCTGATGATCTGGTTCATCAGATCGCCGCCCACATAAAACTGTAATTGATCTTCCGTTATACCTGAGTTTTCAAGAGCTGTTCGAGCTGCATCTTCAAGCAGTCGCCGTTCACCTTTTTCCCATGTCTTTTCGTTAATCTCAATATTATCGTAAATATAATCAAAATCTTGAGCGAGTGGACCTTCTCCTTCTTCGGGACCTACAATGGAGCTCGCTCCTAAGATGACAGGCTTATTCTCAAACTTCCATGTTTGTCCGGTTACCTTCATTTTCAGCCGCCTCCCCCTAAACCAAAAAGAGCATAGATAATACCTATGATAAATGCAGCTACGGTACCAAATACAATAACTGAACCCGCAAGTTTAAACATGCTAGCCCCTACTCCGAGTACAAGTCCTTCTGCCCTATGCTCTAGTGCAGCGGAACACATCGAGTTAGCAAATCCCGTTACCGGAACAGCCGTACCTGCCCCTGCCCACTGAGCGATTTTATCGTACACGCCCATGCTTGTCAGAATGACAGAGAGTATAATAAGCACTGCTACTGTTGGGTTCCCAGCTTCTTTTGCGTCCATATGCCCTACGCTCATAAAGAACTGCTGAATACCTTGTCCGATCACACAAATTAGTCCTCCAACCAAAAAAGCTTTCAAGCAGTTTTTTAGCAAGCTGCCCGGTGGTTCGTGCTTCTTGGCGATCGTTTTATATTCCTCTGGGCTCATGGAATTCAGTTTCGATTGCTGTTTCGAGTCAGACAATTTCGTACACCTCCGGCTAAGTAAATGATGGTTAGGTACATCTTAGGGGATTCTGGATATTTCACTCTTTATCATTATGGTTTCAATTGACTTCCTTTATGATTGGAAAATCATCCATATAAGATTTCTAAAATACGGATATTAAAAACAGCCTCAAGCACACCATGGCCTAAAGCTGTTTCTTCCTAAAGTATTCAACTCAGCACATACAATAACAAGATTACCAACAAAATAAACAGCAAGATCACCAGCATCCACTCTCTGTTCATGCCGTGTCCGCTGTATGGATCTGGAGTTAGCTCTCTCATTCTTTCGTTCCCTCCCTAGGCCACGCGAAAACATGATCAATACAGTATATTCTACTTCAATTGGATCAGTGCCTATATCCCTGATCCATCTGTGAATTACATGGACTTTTTAGGAGTAGAAGAGCATACTAGAGGTTGAATCTTATACATACCTTCAAAAAAGGAGCGTACACAATATGAATCAAACAACCATGGATTTGTTACGTACATTAACTGAATTCCCGGCGGCTCCGGGCTTTGAACGCGAACTTCGTTCTTGGGTTAAGGATGCCCTCTCCCCATATACCGATGAATTCCTACAAGATCGCCTTGGAAGCATCTTTGCTGTTCTTCGCGGCAACGATGAAGGACCACGTGTAATGGTGGCTGGACATATGGATGAAGTCGGCTTCATGGTAACTGGGATAACCGAGGCAGGCATGATTCGTTTTCAGCCTTTAGGCGGTTGGTGGAGTCAAGCTGTTCTTGCACAGCGTCTGCAGATTATTACAGATCAAGGCCCTATTATCGGCGTGGTTGGCTCCATTCCTACACATCTTCTAGATGAAGCAACTCGGAGCAAGCCTGTTGACCTCAAAACGATGTATTTGGATATCGGTGCAGATAACAAGACAGAGGCTGAATCTTTTGGTATTCGTCCAGGACAACAGATTGTACCTATTTGTGAATTTACGCCCCTTGCCAATCCTAAGAAAATCATGGCCAAAGCTTGGGACAATCGATATGGTGTAGGTCTCGCCATTGAGCTTGTTAAAGCCCTTCATGGAGAGAAACTGCCCAATACCGTATTTGCTGGGGCTACAGTTCAAGAAGAGCTCGGATTACGTGGAGCACGCACAGCTGCTAATCTGATCCAACCCGACATTTTCTTCGGACTAGACGCGAGTGCGGCGAACGATATGATGGGTGACAAGAGTCAATTCGGACAACTCGGACAAGGCGCGCTGCTGCGCATCTTTGATCCAACAATGCTGACTCACCGCGGTTTAGTCGAATATGTACAGGACACAGCGGAAACTAACAAGATCAAATACCAGTACTTTGTTTCTCCTGGTGGAACGGATGCTGGTCAGGTCCATCTGAGTGGTATCGGTGTTCCTTCAACGATCATAGGGATCTGCTCTAGATATATTCACACCTCATCTTCCATCATCCACACGGATGACTATGAGGCTGCTAAAGAGTTGTTGATTAAGCTTGTTAAGGGAATGGACCGCACGACCCTAAATACGATCCTAGAGCGAGCTTAATTATTTGTTCACATGGATATATGTTCTAACAAAGAAGCGAGGCCTTTAGGAAGGGCTTCGTTTCTTTTTTTATGATGGAACTGGTGTTCATTCACTCGTTTTCATCTTATACTTAGTGAGAATCTTACTGACGATCCACATCACTACAATTCTCGAACGGAGGCATTTACGATGCTGCAAGGATTAACACGAGCTGGGCTTGGCATAATCGAAAGTAATGAGCAATTTATGGAACTGGCATCCCGTTACCAATTCCAAAGTGTAGATCTGGAAGCGAAAGATCTGATCAATGAGCTTGGTGCCGAAAAGGCTGTATATCGTCTTGGTGAACTAGGACTTTCTATTGGTACTATCAATCTTCCGGTTGAATGGAGAGCAAGCGAAGAGCAATTCCTGAAAGGGATTGCAGACCTACCTGCAGCTGCAGCGGCCGCTTCTAGCTTGGGCTGTACGAGCTGTTGCACCTATATTCTCCCTTCAACTGACCATTCAGCTGCACACTTTATGACCATTGCCACCAAAAGACTTCGGATATGTGCCGATATTCTCGGTGCTTATGGTATCAAGCTCGGACTAGAGTTTGTTGGACCACATCATCTGCGTACACTATGGAAAAATCCTTTTATATGGACACTTGATGAAACGCTGGACTGGATCGATGCAATCCATGAACCGAATGTAGGACTATTATTTGACTCATACCACTGGTACACATGTGAACTAAATGTCTCCGATATATTACGTCTGAAGCCGGAACAGATTGTTCATGTACATATCAATGACGCTAAAGATATTCCTGTGGAACAGGTTCTCGACAATGACCGGGTGTACCCTGGAGAAGGTGTTATTGATCTTGCTGGTTTCTTGAATGGATTACATGATATTGGATATCGAGGCCCCGTTGCACAGGAAATCTTAACCCCAGCTACACCAGAAGATTCACCGGAAAACCTTGTTGCTCGTTCACGAAAAGGCTTTGACAAGGTATTTGCAGCAGCAGGGTTGCTGTAGGGACAATGTGGCTTAATGCCGCACATGACATTCCGAGCAAAAAACGCCTAGAGCGGCTACTTGTAAAAAGAGCTGCTCCAGGCGTTTTTTTATGATGCACTTAAAAGATCCGAACTTACTACCGCTTCGCCTTATAAAACTCATGATATAGCTTCATTAGTGCCCGCTTCTCAATCCGTGACACATAACTGCGCGAGATGCCTAGTTCCTTGGCAATTTCACGCTGTGTTCGTTCTTCGCCACCAGCCTCAAGGCCGAAGCGGCCAATCACAACTTCCTTTTCACGTTCATCCAATATGTCGAGGTTTCTATAAATTTTACTCTTCTCTATTTTTAACTGCACAGCATCCACAATATCATCAGCCTCTGAGCCAAGGATATCGATAAGTGTAATTTCATTTCCCTCTTTATCAGTCCCGATCGGATCATGAAGTGATACGTCTTTACGTGTCTTCTTAAGGGAACGCAAATGCATAAGTATCTCATTCTCGATACAACGAGCGGCGAATGTGGCAAGCTTTGTACCTTTGTTTGGCCGAAAGCTCTCGATCGCCTTAATAAGTCCGATCGTACCGATCGATATCAAGTCCTCTAAATCCTCACCAGTGTTATCAAACTTCTTGACGATGTGAGCTACCAGTCGAAGGTTATGCTCAATCAGCTTATTGCGTGAATTCGAGTCACCTTCAGCCATAAGCTGTAGATGCTTCGACTCCTCCTCTTCCGTCAGGGGTTGAGGAAAAGCGTTATTTTTTACATACGACACAAGCAAACTGAGCTCTTTAATGAACAAAGCAATTGCGGTAAACAGTCCAGGCACTGGGGACACCTCCTGCAATAATTCAATGCAACCGGCCTTTTTATCGCGCTCGGCTCTGGTCTATTCATTGTATGTAGGCAATGGCCCAGAAGTGCATGTACGCCAGAAACTACCGTCATTTGTTACTCCGAACTCATTGCTGCATTTGGTAAGACAACGATTAGCAAAATCGCAATAATCAAGAGACTATTTCATTGACAACAAAGAAAATATTATTAATAATAAAGAATAAACAACAACATATGCCAAATAAAAAAAGGAAAGGCACAACATATCCTATGATACAAGCCATCATTTTTGATTTGGACAACACACTTTACTGGGACGAGAAATCGAACGATGAAGCTTTGGCAGCAACTTGTCTTATTGCATCGAATAAAGTCGCAACAATCTCTGCCCGTAAGCTCAAAGATGACGTTATCCATCAAGCTGAACTACAATTTAAGGCCTCTCCTTTCTTTGATTTTGCTCATTCGCTTGAAATTACAGCACTGGAAACACTGTGGGCTCGGTTCGACGTTGAAGATAAGTCGCAGTTTGAGATGATACACAAGCAAGCTCCGAAATTCCGATTTAACGTATGGAATGCAGCATTACAAAGCTCTGGTCACAATGATTCCCACTTAGCCGCATTTCTGGCCGAACGATACCTTGAAGAACGAAGAGAGCGAGCCTACATTTATGAAGATATGATGGAGACACTCACGTCTCTTCATTCACAGTACCGTCTACTTCTTCTGACGAACGGGACGCCTGATCTTCAACAGGAAAAAGTCGATAGTGTTTCAGGTCTCGCCTCCTTTTTTGAACATATCGTCATTTCCGGAGATTTTGGTATAGGTAAACCCTCCGAATCTATTTTCCAGCATGCCATTGACCTGCTGGCACTAAGACGAAATGAAGTTGTAATGGTTGGAGATAATTTATACACAGATATACTTGGGGCAAATCGTTCGGGGATTTCAAGTATCTGGATCAACCGCTCTAATGGCTCAAGTCCCGATCACATCTTTCCAACACACGAAGTGGAATCGTTAAGCGAACTTTATTCTCTTATCCAATCATTGTAAATGATTACATACAAAACAGCCGTTACCTCATCCAAAGATGAAGAAACGGCTGTTTTTTTGTAATGTTACTAGAGATTAATTGCTCCAACTAAGACCTATCTTCCTTAGTTCACCAGCCCAATCTTCTGGGCAACTAACATCTGATACAATCATATCGACTTCTTGAAGTGGCAATATTTTGGCAAAAGCTTGGACCCCTATTTTTGAATAATCAGCTAGTACAATCGTTTCACTTGCAGCCTTTGCAAACATTTTTGAAATATGGGATTCATTCACGTCATAATCTGTAATCCCTGTCTTTAACGAAATGCCCCCTACCGATAGAAAGGCTTTGTCCAGATGGAATTGTTGTAGCATATTTTCACACAGAGGACCTGTGATGGAGCTTTGTTCAGGATTCAGTTCACCGCCTAGAAATATAACTTTTCCCGTGAATCTCCCACAACGTAATGCTTCCGATAAATGCACTCCAACAGCCAATGAATTCGTTAGTATAGTAATGTTCTTTTTCCCCCGTAACGACTTCACCATTTCGATCATCGTTGTACCCACGTCTAATGCGATCGTATCACCGTCTTGAATAAGCCCAGCCGCAATTTCACCGATTCTCTGCTTACCCTCAACATTAATCGTTTCCCTTTGTTCAAAAGGGGGCTCTCCATTCTCATAGGCGGAACGAATAGCACCACCATATACCCTGCGCAAATGGCCCTCGGATTCTAGGGTATCTAAATCACGTCGAATCGTCTCTGTCGTAACACCCAGTTCATCGGCAAGTGGAATGACTTTGACCTTACCATTTTGAATTAAGTGTTGGAGTATCAGATCCTGTCGTTCTTTAGCTAATAGAGACATCCTTATTCCACCTGTCTTCTTCATATAAACTCGATACAGTTAAGTATATCTAGTTACTATAAAGTTTCAAGTAAGCTCCACATGAACTCATGAGAATTTTCATAGAAGACAGCAGAATATTAGAATCCCTTTTCAAAGAATTAAAACAATAATCTAATAATAGAACTTCCTCTATGTAAGTGAACTGTTAGCCAGAGAAACTTCGAGGAACGAATACATAGAAGCGGAGGTGATCTCACCATTCAATCTAAAGCATCTAAAGGGGCTCTAAATTAAGAAATAACTAGTTAATTAGACCTCTGGAAAACAACATTATAGAAGGGGAGAATTTAATAATGAAAAGTATTTTACCTAAGCCTCGTTTCGGATTATTGGCAGCCATTTTCCTACTGGTTCAATTAACAGGTTTCCAATCCCAGACCGCTTACGGAGAAACGCTAGAAAAACCTCTACAATCTCCTGAGCCAACTGCGCTAGTCGAATCAGGCCCTGGCCGTACACCAATCATGGGCTGGTCTAGCTGGAATGCGTTTCGAATTAATATTAATGAGCAGCTTATCAGAGAACAGGCAGACGCAATGGTGAGCAGCGGAATGGCTGATGCGGGTTATAGCTATGTGAACCTCGATGATGGTTACGTTGGAGGTCGAGATTCGAAGGGTGTACTACTTCCTAATGCTAAGTTTCCAAGCGGCATGAAGGCATTGGCAGATTATATTCACTCAAAAGGCCTAAAGGCGGGGATATATACCGATGCCGGAACCGTTAGATGCGCGTCGATTTATGACAATGATCCCAACTTTCCTGAGGGAGGCGGAAGTTACGGATATCGGCAAACGGACTTCGAAACCTTTGTAAATACATGGGGATATGACTTTGTGAAGGTAGACTGGTGTGGAGGTCAGAAGCAAAAACTCGATCCTCAAACAGAGTATACAAATATTAAACAAGTCTTGAGCACACTCTCCAAAGAAGTCATCTATGAGGTATGTAACTGGGCCTTTCCGGGAGAGTGGGTAACCAACATCGCATCACAATGGAGAGTTTCTGGAGACATCGCTCCAAACTTCAACTCCATCACCCACATCATTGATCTGAATGCTAATCTTGCTAAATATGCAGGTCCTGGCCATTTCAATCATATGGACATGCTGCAAGTAGGTAATGGCATGACCTATGAAGAAGATAAATCCCACTTCAGTATGTGGGCAATCATGGCCTCTCCATTAATTGCTGGTAATGATCTGAGAACCATGTCTGATCAGACTAAATCGATTCTAACTAATAAAGAAGTCATCGCTGTGAATCAAGATCCATTAGGGGTTCAAGCAACTCGAGCCGTGAAAAATGGTAGCCAAGAGGTTTGGGTGAAACAGCTCAAAGACCCCTCAAGCAAGGCAGTCGCATTATTCAACCGCGGAAATTCAGCCGTTCAAATGAAGGTCAATTGGACAGACGTTGGATTAAACGGGTCTGTTTCTGTACGCGATCTGTGGGAGCATAAGGACAAGGGAGTATTTGAAAATTCCTACTCCGTTACAGTTCCAGCACATGGCATTGTGATGCTGAAAGTAAAGGCTAACTCATCCATTGAAACGGATTCATTCCAATATAATAAAAATACTCAGTCTGATATTCAAGTCAATATGGTAGACAACGACAACAACTTTATCGCCATTAAGAATGGAGATCAAGCACTAGTGAACGGGCGTGATTTCGTCATAAACGGAAAACAGTTGACGATCAAAAATAGTTATCTCCTCGCTCTTCCTGAAGGAAAGATCAAACTTCAACTACAATATGCTAATGATTGGAGTCAGTATATCTCCATTGATGTTTATGGTGAACCGCTGACTTATTATCTTAGTGATCTGCCTTGGGTAAGCGCGACTAGTGGATGGCAGTCTGTCAAGCGGGATAAAGGACATGAAGGCTATGATCTTATGCTGAATGGTACCGTGTATAAAAAGGGGCTTTGGGCCAATTCCAACTCCGTCATCATCTATGATATTGATGGTCAGTACAAAACCTTCAAAGCGATTGTCGGAAATGATGATTTCAGAGGAGATCCCCCAGGTGTCGGTACCATTTCTTTTGAAGTTTGGACCGATGGGAAGAAGCAATTTGACAGTGGACTCATGAAATCGACCGACAAAAAAACTCAAGAAGTAAACGTGAACGTTGAAGGTGTTAAAGAACTTAAGCTTGTTATTCTAAACGGCGGAGATAATAACTGGTTCGATCGGGCGATCTGGGCTGATGCTAAGCTGATTGAGGAAAAAGCAGTTGTGACGCCTCAGACTACATTGTCAGGTCCCTCTTCAATAAATTCAGATCAAACCTTCACTGTGGACTTTGGATTTAAAGGGTTAGTCCTGTCGAGCTATGCACAGGATATCTCGCTTTCCTATGATGTGGACCGTTTCGAATTCCTTTCAGCAGCATCCGTTGTGGACGGCATTAGCATCCTTGAGACTGTGCAGAAAGATGGCAAAGTTCGATTGATTGTAGCCAGTCAAGGTGCCGATCCCATGGTTACGGGCGATATGAAAGTACTCGAATTAACCTTCAAGGCAAAACATGTCTCCGGACCGGAAAAAGGAAGCATCGCTGTAACGGAGGCCATCGTTGCCGATGATCAAGGTATTGAAACGAATGTATCAGGTACTTCCATCGAGATTAATCTTGAAACTCCTGAACCAGGCATCTCTGGCGATATCAATGGAGATGGTATTGTAAGTATTGGCGACTTAGCGATCGTCGCTGCGAAGTACGGTAAGACGTCTAATGATTCCGATTGGGCACAAATTAAACATGCCGATATCAATAAAGACGGTAAGATCGACATTATGGATCTTGCTGAAATTGCTCGTCAGATTCTTAAATAAAATATTCAATCTATACTGGATGTAAAAATGAAAATACCACCAAGGATCATAGTGATCTTTGGTGGTATTTCGTCTTCCATTATTCTATGATTTTATGAGCGATCATCGCTAAGTCTGCCACATCAATTCGTCCATCTCCTGTAATATCTACGTGCTTCACTTGATTCCAATCTTGACTTTCGCTCGTCTTACCATAGTTGGCAGCTACAATTGCAAGGTCACCGATGCTTACTTTTCCGTCCTTATTAATATCTAGAGAATTTTCTATTACACTTGGGGCTACCTGAACCGTAACCAGTTGTGTTCTTGCTGTAATCTCTTCACCATCTGCCTTGCCTAATGTGACGGTTGTGGTCTCGATCGTCCCTGAAACTGGCGAATCACTAGCCTTTGCTCTAAACGTCAGCTCAATAACCTCCACTTTACCTGTTACATCACGATCCGGACCTTCACTTGCAGCAATCAATCGGATCTGCCCAGAAGTGCTAGTGTTAATATCGATAATCGATACACCGGGAATCATAGAACTTGCTGATACGTACTCCATGATGGAAGCGTCGTAGAATAGGGTAATATCCTGCGCATACACATTTTCCACAGCTTTTAATCCATAATTCACTGTAAAACTCTGACCCGTATGAACCGGGCTTTCCACCTCACTTAACGTCGAAGCAGGGATTTCGGGAGCAGATTCTTCATCATAAAATACACCCGCTTCAAGAATGGAAGCCCAAAAATTAGACGGTGATACAGAACTAATCGTAATTCGTACATATCTAGCCTTCACCGTCTTAAATAACTGCTCTGAATCTCCTAATGTATTTGAAGTTGTACTCGCGACAACAGTTGTGAAATTTGTGTTGTCTGTAGATACATCGATTTTATACTCATAGCTTCGTGCATTTTGCTGGTTAAACATAATATTGGCCCGATTAATGTTCATTACTTCACCAAGATCTACTTGCCACCACTGCGGTAAAGTACCGCTGCTCGCAGCCCAACGTGTCGCGGGATTTCCATCATTGGCGTTTGTTGCAGGGTTATTAATTGTTCCTACCTGCTCACTGCTAAACGTAACTGGTTTATGGGTTGCCAGATTTGTGGGTTCCGGTTCTGGCTGCTCTAGATTCAATCCCACATCTCTTGCTTCTAACTGAAGTGTACCTGGCTGCAGACCTGATGAGGTTGCCTTTACCGTAATTGTACCTGGTGCACCTGTTGATTTAACAAGAATCATATTCGCACCATTCAGAGCTGCTACCGTAGGTCCTCCGATTAGAAGACCCGGACCCTCAATCTCAAAATTCGCTTTATTCGTTGAATATGGAACCACTGTACCTTTCTGGTCCTTAATATAGAACTCGATGATAGCCATATCGCTCCCATTTCCATCGATCGTTAACGTATCTGCTTTCAATTCAACAGACGCTGGCACTCCGGGTTCCTCCACGATATGGGTTGCCACGACCTTACCGTCAATTAAGCCTTCTGCTTTAATCTTTGTCGTATCATGGACACCAAGTTCAAATTCAAAATGAGGATGCGCTACATTGATCGGCATCGGATTATTCGTTTGAAATTCCTTCCACGCCTTACCGTCCCATTTCGAAAGACGAACCTGATCGGCATTACTGAACACTGTCACTTTTGTCGGGGAGATAGGTCTCCAGTAATTAGCGATGAATACCATCGGGTTCACAGATCCATCATAATTATCCTGAGCAGATTGACTTTGATGCCAGTAATAAGCGAACTTTGGTATCCTACCCGCATCGGTTAAACCGTGAGGCCTCACAATGGATACTTGGTGATGGTGATCATGCATTTCCCATATTAAACTACCATGAACATAGTCCTCTGCACGTGCCAGCTCCGTCATTTTTTGAGCAGCAAGCGCTTGCCCTATGAGTCTTTCCTCATCCGCATCTCGCCATGTTTCGTAGGTATGACCCGTATGTTCTGTGATTAACAACCCCTTAGCATTAGGGTCAGGTGAGGCATTTTGTAATCCAGCCTGGTTCCACTGGGCCTCTGTATACACATTCCGTCCATACACATCAAAGATGTTATTGGATGTATTATAGTTTCTCCCCATGGAAGTGGCGCGGGAAGGATCCTCAGCCTTGGCAATATTGTTTAATTCTGTCTCCAGCTCAACCATCTGCTGCATTTCATTAATACCTGCCCCCCAAATGACAACACTCGGGTGATTCCTGGCTGTACGTATCGCCGCATATAATGCATCTTTATTGCTCTGTTTCCATGCCTCTCCGAATGAAGAAGGATTAATATTACCCCAACCCGGTATTTCTACCCATTGCATTACGCCTAACTTGTCAGCAGCATCCATAAAGGCATCATCGTACAAATAATGTGCATCCCGTACAAAATTTGCACCTGCCTCCTTAATGCGTGCTACATCCAAGACATGCTGATTGTTAGGTACGGCATCACCAATGAAAGGATAATCCTGATGATGATTAACGCCGAATATTTTTACATGTTCATCATTAAGAAAGAAGCCCTGAGACTTCGTCCATTCCGTCTTTCGAATTCCGAACGTTGTAATATAGTCATCTACGATGGCATCGCCGTTTTTCACCGTCGTCTTAACGTTATAAAGATACGGTTGCTGAATGGACCAACGATTGGGACTCAACACTTTCATAGTTTGAGAGAACTCCTGCACTTGATTAGCATTAATAATATGAGTGCTCTCGGAAGTACCAACCACCTTACCATTCTCATCTACAATTTCAGATATGATCGTGCTTTTCACAGGACTCTCATTGGAATTGTGTACCCAGGTTTTCACATGAACATCTGCCGATGCAGAGCTTACATTCGAGCTATAGGCAAATACACCTCCGCCTTCCTTCCAGTTGTTATTCCATGAATGGATGGCTTCAGGAATATATAGTTTATTGGATTTAATCAAGTAGACATCTCGATAGATTCCACCAAACATATTAAATCCTACATAAGAACCGTCTGGTTTCTCTGGAGCAACTTGTTCTTGGTAACTGTTATCAACCTTCAACGCAATAACATTTCTTCCACCGAATTTAACGTGCTCCGTAATATCATAGTTAAATGGATTGAAGCCACCTACATGCTTATCCAATTTAACCCCATTCACCCAAACTTCAGTTGAGGTCTTAGACCCTTCAAAGTAAATGTTAATTCTTTTACCCCGATCCACTTCTTCAAGAGTAAATGCTTTACGATACCACCCTACTCCGCGATACCAATAGTTCGCCATATAATCCGTATATTCAAATGTATGTGGCAGCACAACCGATTTCCATGCAGTGTCATCGAAATCTACTGTCTCAGCTCCAGTTACGTTTCCTTTATAAAATCGCCAACCGAGATTAAAATTCTCTTTAGATCGATCTGAACCTGAAGCTGATGCCGTATCCACATTAGACGGCATATTTAAAACTGAAAAATATAGTACAAATACAGCAAATATCAACCCCATCCGAAATGAAAATCTGTTAACCATTCAATTATCAACCTCCTTGTTATTATTCTTAATCCTCATCATAGAATTAGTATATTGACATGCATTCCTTTAAATTCCGGTCAAAAAAAGACAGCTCCCTACGCAATAAGGAGGCTGTCTTTTTTCGATTTAACACTTAATAATTAGATAGAATTCTCTTAATTACTACAACCTCGAATGGCGCTATCATCCACTCCCCTATCAGGTCTATGCTTCGGGTAAGCGCTGACCAATCCGCTCCTAAAGCAGGTATAGCCTTAGTATCAGCCATAAAGTTCATTACAAAGAGATATTGTTCATTAGCACTTGTACGTGCTGTAACATATACTCCCTCAGGCATACCCACATCAACAGCGCGCTCTAGAGCAAGCTCCTGCACCAAGTCATGATACAAGTCATCATAAAACTTGGGTTCAAAATGGCTCCCAATATGATACGCTTGACCTAAGCCATAGTGGTTACGAGTAACTACAGGGTTTCCGACATAAAAATCATCCGTATAAACCATCAAGACTTCCGCGCCCTGCAGATGAACTTGATCACATAGTTTCGAGCAGGAATAATCGCCTGCTAATGCCTGACCTTCCCCCTGCCCAATAACCCGTCCACCGTTATGCTCGTGATCATACAAGCCATCGATTTCTTCACTAACGATGCCCACAACTTCCGTTAACTGATGCGGCGCATGACCTAAATGAACAAGGTCGTTCTCATTCACAATGCCACTCCAGTAAGTCGTTACAAACGTACCACCTTGCTCCACAAAATGGCGAAGTTTCTGCTCGAAGCCAGCTCGCTGCATGTACAACATTGGGGCAATCACCAGTTTATAGCCATCGATTTCACATTCCATATCCACAAAATCAACGGTAATTCCTTGCTCCAATAAAGCGCGATAATGGGCTTGTACTTCTTCCTTGTAGCCCATGCCCGTGTTTCGTGGTCCTTGTGAATCCTCAATAACCCACTTATTCTCCCAGTCATATACAATTGCAACCTCGGCAAGCATCTCTGTGCCTGCCACCCCTGACAGCTGTGCAAGAAGACTTCCAAGCTCGCTCACTTCCTGGAATACTCGCGTATTCGAACTTCCGTCATGAGAAACGACCGCACCGTGGAACTTCTCACTTGAGCCGCGGCTTTTGCGCCACTGGAAATACTGTACGGAGTTGGATCCGTGAGCAACAGCCTGCATGGAAGATAGAATATGCATCCCCGGCTTCTTAAGCTTCGATACACTCTGCCAGTTGGTGCTGCTCGGAGAGCTTTCCATCAGTAGAAATGGCTGTCGTTTAATCGAACGCATCATGTCGTGCCACATCGCTGTATCCACTGCAATATCGATATCGTCTTTCTTATGCCATGTCAGGTAATTATCCCAAGAAACAATATCTACACTGTCCTTGAACTTGAAATAGTTCAGCCCATCGAAGTAATACATAAAGTTCGTCGACACCGGAATGTCCGGGTTACTCACCTTCACTGCAGCAATCTCATGCTGCATAAAATTTAGAGTCTGGTCGGTGACAAATCGCTTCCAATCCAGATTCATGCCGTGTGTAGCATTCTCCCCATGCGGTGCAGGCGATTCGATTTGCATCCAATCCGTGTATTTATGACTCCAGAACGTAGTCCACCACTGCTCATTCAAACGATCAATTGTCTCATATTTTCTTTGTAACCATGCACGGAAAGCCTCTTGGCATAAGTCACAGTGACACTCTCCTCCGTATTCATTGGAAATATGCCAGAGCTTTACGGCAGGATGATTCGCATAACGAACAGCTAACTGACCGTTCAGATTTTCAATCTTCTCCCTATATACCGGCGATGTATAGCAATGGTTGTGGCGTGCACCATAAAGGTTCCGTTGGCGGTTTGCCCCTACCCTCAGCACTTCAGGATATTTCTGTGCCAGCCAGGCTGGACGAGCGCCGGATGGAGTCGCTAAAAAGATGGAAATTCCACGCTCATATAGCTTGTTGATCACGGTATCCATCCATTCCCATTGATAGTGCCCCTCTTCTGGCTCCAAAGCAGCCCATGAGAATATCCCAACCGACATCACGTTACAGCCTGCCTGTACCATCAATTGAATATCCTGCTCTAAAACTTTCGGATCATGCAACCACTGCTCCGGGTTATAATCCGCACCATGCAGCAACCGATCCTTGAATCTTGATTCCATCCCAATCACCTCGACTTGATCACTTCACGGATCCTAACATTCCTTGGACAAATTGCTTTTGAAGCAAGAAAAAGATAAATACAGACGGCAATGTCGTAATGACGATGGCTACCATAATGATGCCATAATCCGGATTATAAGATGATGCTAACGAAGAAACGACCAGCGGCAGCGTTTTTTTGTCTTGTGTCTGCAGTGCGATCAAAGGCCACAGGAAACTATTCCAATAGTTCATGAATGTTATGATGGCTGCCGCGGCGAAAGTTGGCTTCATCGTAGGCATATATATCCGGGTGAATAATTTCCATTCACTTAATCCATCTACACGACCGGCCTGCAGAAGCTCTCGTGGAAACGACTTTGTATTCTGCAGGAAAAAAAAGATCATAAACGCTGTCGTAATGGAAGGTAAGATTACCGCTGTCGGTGTGTTTAGCAATCCCATCTCGCTAAACATACGGAACAATGGAATCATTACGGCTGCAAATGGCATCATCATAGACAACATAAGTAGTCCGAATAGCCGGCTCTTACCCTTCGATTGATAAATTTCAAAGCCATATCCGGCCATAGAGCTCAGAATTAGTGTCCCAACTGTTCCTACAATGGCGATGACAGAAGAATTAATAAATGCTGAGCCTAGGTTCGTCATATCCAGCAATCTTTGAACATTGACCATAAACATGGAACCGAAGCCAAACTTCCCTTTTAATATATCTGAGGAGCTGTTCGTCATCCCCATAATCATCCATAGAAACGGAAATAAGGAGATTAAGGATGCCGTGAGCAGAAACAAATGAACAACAGCTGTAGTAAGTTTTCTCACTGTTTCTCTCCTCCCACTTTAAGCTGTACCAGGGCAAGAACGGCAACCATAATAACGATTGCATAGGATACGGTTGCTGCATAACCAAAGTTCGGCGTATATACGAAAGAAAGGTTATAAATGTATTGCGAGATCGTCATCGTCGAATTACCTGGCCCACCGTTTGTAATGTTCACGACTTCATCGAATAATTGCAAGGTCCCATTCGTGGAAATAATGGCTGTAAACAAAAGAATCGGTTTTAACATCGGTATGGTAATCCTGAAAAATTGACGAGGTTTAGATGCTCCATCAATGGAAGCAGCCTCGTAAATACTAGGGTCAATATTTTGCATTGCCGACAGATAAAAAATCATATTGTATCCTGTCCATCGCCACGTTATTGCTACAATAATGACTACACGGGCCCAGACTGGATCGATGAGCCATGCCACGGGCTCTTGAATCATATGCATGGATAAAAGCATCTTGTTCAAAATGCCATCCACGGCAAAAATACTCTTAAACAACACCGCATAAGATACGAGCGACGTTACGCAAGGAAGGAAAATAGCCGTTCGATAAAAACCTTTAAAACGCAGTTTCGGATTATTCAGTAAATGAGCAATCACTAGCCCAAGCATAAGCATGATCGGCACTTGTATGATGAGATACAGCAGTGTATTGAGCACGGCCTGCTTAAACATAGGATCTGAGAATAAGCGGATATAGTTGTCGATGCCTACATAGTGATAGACAGTGCCTTTGCCTGATTGAAAGGACAATAGCAATGATTGAAACATCGGATAGAAGCTGAATATCAAGATAAGCGCTGATGGGAGGGCAATAAACTGCCACCCCATCAGCGATGATTTATTCCATTTTCGTTCCATGGATTACCACCTGCTAACTTTTTATTTATTGCACCTGTTGTTCAAACAATTTTTGAATGTTAGCCAAGCTTTGTGTCAGGTCTGCTCCTTGGAGAATGTTTGGAAGCTCATTCTTCAACGCATCTTTAGCTTCTTGTGTGTACATCCCAAGCGTAATACCCGGCACTTCTGTAGACCATTTAGTGAAATCCTGATAAATCGCTTGTCCACCGAAAAATTCCGACTTCTGAGCGTAGGCTTCACTGGAGAAAGAAGGGATATATGAACCCACACCGCCATTCTCTTTTAGGAAGCGCTCGTAGAACTCACTGCTGCCGCCGATGGTCTTCGCGAGGAAATCAATAGCTAGATCTTTATTTGCACTGCCGTCCAATACGAACCAGCTAGATCCACCTTCATTAGATGCATTCACTCCGCCATCTACTTCAAGTCTAGGAATCGGTGCTACCTTCCATTTTCCGCTTTGATCTTTAGCATCCATGATGGAAGATACCTGCCATACTCCGGATACAACAGTCGCAACATCTCCAGCGTTAAAGCTACCAACGAACTCGCTCCACCCCGTTACCGGTTTAGCAATACCAGAATCTGCAATGGCTTTGTAGATTCGAAGCGTTTCGGACATGGCCGGATTATCTACGAAATTCCCTTTATTCTCAGGAGTAATGTACCAAGAGCCTGCAGATTGCAGCAAAATGGATGTTAGAGCTTCGTCGTTCGGATTAATCGTGGCCATGTACTTGCCCGTTTTCTCCTTCACCACTTTGCCGATCTCAATATACTGATCCCAAGTAATATTCTCTAGATCTTGTTCCGTGTAACCGGCCTGTTCCAAGTAATCCGACCGGTAGAACATCCCCGTCACCCCGATATCGAACGGAACACCGTAAATTTTATTATCGATGCGGAGCGCATCCACTTTATATGGAGAGAACTGCGTAAAATCAACTTTGTCCGTAAAATCGGCAAATGTATTTGGATAAGCTGTCACATATTTTTGGATGTTCGGATCATTCACCAGGATGATATCGGGAAGTCCATCCTTCACGCCAGCAGCCAAGTTTGTATTCAACTTTTGCTCCAAGTCTGCTTTTGCCATATCAATGACTTCAAGTTCGAAATCTGGATGCTCTTTCTTATATAAGTCTTCAGCAATTTTCAGAGCGGCACCATTAAAGGATGGGTCCCACGCCCATGCTACTACCTTTTTCTTCGAACCATTCCCTTGTTCCGCACTTTCCGATTTACTAGAATCCGAGCTTGACGACCCACAGGCTGCCAAAAGCGAAGCTGTCATTGTAACGAGTAGTAATACGGAGAGAAACTTCATTTTCATGCTATACAACCCCTTTTTCTATTTGCGTAAACGCTTTCTATACTGCACTACTATTGTAAGAAAATCGGCTTGGGTCTGTATAAGCTTTATTCTCTTTCCTGTAGCAATAATTATTGCTTTGACTCCTAATGAAAACGTTTTAATAGTAAAAATTTCGGATTCTAGTATTTATTTTTGCATATTATGGTCATTCGTTGTGAGCCATATGCATTTATTTTAGTTTGGTATATGATGAAGAAAATAGATTTTGCTATCGAGGTGTTACCCATCATGAATGAGAGCTCAACCATTTACCGTGTTATGATTGTTGATGACGAAAGCATCTTACGTACAGGAATTAAACATCTATGCAATTGGAGCGAATATGGCATTGAGATCGTAGCTGAGGCATCTAATGGACAAGAAGCATTGGAGCACATGGACAAGGCTCAGCCTCACGTTGTCATTACAGATATTGTGATGCCAATAATGGACGGTGTTGAACTGACTAGAATGATGCGTAAGCAGTACCCTGATATCAAAGTGGTTGTACTCAGCAGCTATAGCGAGTTCGACTACGTTCGAGAAGTATTCAAATATGGCGTTACTGATTATTTACTAAAGCCGAAAGTAGCAGCCGTCGAGTTAATCTCTTTAATACAGTCTCTTTGCGGCGATCTTTCTCCTGAGCGGTTCGAAGCGCACCTAGAAGATTTCGATCCTGCCTTAATGCTCGGGCAATTACTCGGACCAGATATGTATCACGATAATGAGACGGAAAATGATTGGCAAGAATGGAAAAATCATTTTCCCTATGAGTTTTTTCGTATGGCAGCTGCCAGCACGAGCATCCTATTAACCAAAACCAATTGGACCCAAGCTCAGGTCGAGCAAGTTATCATTGAATTGGCTCAAGAGCATCTAAGCCCTTTAAAGTATGCCTGCGTATTTCTTAAAAATGAATGCCTTTTAATGATCAACTATGAAGATAAT
This sequence comes from Paenibacillus sp. FW507-14B1B, assembly GCF_058781425.1. Lineage (NCBI taxonomy): Bacteria > Bacillati > Bacillota > Bacilli > Caryophanales > Paenibacillaceae > Paenibacillus > Paenibacillus sp. FW507-14B1B. The sequence continues at coordinate 1,625,084 of NZ_JBYSWS010000001.1, forward strand.
CAAGCTGAGGACGTACAGATTTGTATGAGTCTTTTTGCGAAGCAAGTGATGGCATCGCTTACATACATCAAATTTGTACTTTCCGATCCATTTGAAGACATGTCCCAGGTCCAGACAGCGCACAAGGAATTAATGTCTTATTTAGGTAAACTTTTATATTTTCCTGACAATCCTTGTGTCCTCGCACGTGAAATCAAACTTGAAAGCGATTTAATTGATTTTGACCAAGCTACGTTCACATCGGCACTACGATCTCACGCCATTAATGATGCTGTCGCTCAGTCCCAGGCTTTTTTTGCGCAGATAAAATCTACACAAGCGTATGAAGAGTACAGCCTCAAAAGATTGTGCCAAAATATAATCTACTACGCTATATGCACACTAGAACAAATGAAATATCCCCTAATCGGGTTAAGTACTTCCAAGTTAAAGCTCTTTAAGAACATTGATCTTGCCTTTGATTTAGATGAGCTTGAAAAAATTCAGATTCAATTTTTAGAAGGAATAAAAGCCTTATCGCAACATGTAGATCCGCAGTCAGTCGTACTACATCAAATCTATGAATATGTGAATCAAAATTACGCTAATGAATTATCGTTATCTGAACTTGCAGACAAATTTCATATGAATTACAGCTATTTGTCTTCTTATTTCAAACAACGAACGAACGAAAACCTAACAACCTATATCAATCGAGTCCGGACTGATAAAGCAAAAGATCTTCTGCAAAATCATGAATTGTCAGTCTCCCAAATTAGTCAATTAACCGGATTCTCGGATCATAATTATTTTTCCAAAGTGTTCAAAAAAATGACCGGCATGACTCCTGTAGAATATCGCAATTACATCCCACAATAAAGACAGGTGAACTTCATGCTGCGAAAAAATAGTATCTTCATTAAAATTCTCATGTTAATGGTATCCAGCATCATTATTATTTCTATATTATTAATGCTTGCCTCCTCCTACATTTCGGAACGGATCTTGCTTGAGCAAATTGTACGGAGCGCTTCGGCTAATATGAATCTGATGAAGGATGATTTGCTCAGCTACAATGATCAAGTAGTCAACACTATGCTGCAAGTCAACCGAAGTGCGGAGTTCAAAGATTACATTACAAAACCTGCGAGCACCTCCCTTGAGGAGATTAAACTTGTCATTGCACTAGGTAAATATATGGATCTATACAAGGACTATCTTAGCCCGGAGAATTCACACATCATCGTCTCAGGTATCCCTGGTGAAGGAGGACGTCATTACTCAAGCAACTCGTTGAAGTGGGACAAGATTCCCCAGGACTTCGTATCTAAGTTCATGAACATAGATGGTCAAGTCCAGAACCGGATTCAATATTTCAGCAGTCTCGATCTATTCTCGGAATCTGTCCCTTATGATAATTACTTGTTTGCCTTCAAACCGTTAATCGAGACAAGTACAAGTCACATGTACGGTTATGTAGCTGTCGTTATGGATGAACAAAACATTTACCAGAAATATAAACCCTATATATCAAACGGCATTCATATTTCACTCATTTCCTCGGACGGCACCGTGCTATCCAGCAGCACCAAAGAGCATATCAGTACCAGAGATTCAGCGCTGCTCTCTATTGCAGAGAGAACCTCCGAGAAACAAGATGGGGTTTGGTCGGATATGGAAGGGAGGCAGACCTACATTTCTTATTTTTTGCCGGAATACAACGCCTATCTTGTAGAAGAAATCGACCAACTTATCGCGTTTGCTCCACTCTACAATATCTCATATGAAATACTGAAAGTAGTTCTCTTCATCCTGATCATCAGTATGTTGTTGGTCTACTCTCTCAGTCGGCGAATTACGCGCCCCTTGGACAAACTCGTCAAGACAATGCAAGCCTCCACAGGTGATAATTTAAAACCACAGCCACTACAAGAGGATGGCAGCTATGAAACTAATGTATTGACCAAGGCATACAACCGCTTCATCAAGGTCATTGATCAATATACCGATAAGCTTGTATTCGAACAGCAGGAGCGCAGAAAAGCAGATTTAAACGCGCTGCAAATGCAGATTAATCCTCATTTTCTGTACAATACACTAAGCTCTATTAAGTATTTGGCCAAAATGAATCGTATAAACCAAGTCGATGAAACCATCAACAGCTTGATCTCCATGCTCCAGAGCACGCTCGGTTCCACAGAGGACCGTGTTACGATTCAGGAAGAAATCGAAACGCTAAAGCATTACGTTTTCATTAAGCAAATTCGTTACGGTGATCAGATTCAGGTGCATTATGAGGTAGAACAAGATTGTTTGCCTCTTATGGTTCCAAAGCTAATCCTTCAACCTTTTGTTGAGAATTCATTCTTCCATGCCTTTGCCGGCAAGCCAGGGGGGAATATTCATATCTTCATCCGAAAGCTAGATGATATCTTAATTATCGAAGTCATTGATGACGGAGTTGGCATGTCAGCTGTAGAAGAACAAGTGAATGAACATAAGCGCCAACATTTATCGGGTATTGGAATCAACAACGTCCACAACCGGATTCAATTATTGTTCGGATCATCTTACGGAGTACGAATCGAAAGTGAACCCGGCTATGGAACAAGCATCCGAATCACGCTTCCCTTAATGGATAGACAAGAACAAGGAGCTAGCCAATAATCCATACGTTTGAGCCTACTCTCATCCAAATACAGCATCATTTTACCAAAAAAGGTCACCTGCCTACCGTTCATTTCAGACATATGAAATTTTACAATAAAGGTAAGTACCCAAACGTCAAGATCAATCCTAGCGCTTGGAGTCGAAGAAGGACCGATCTCTGTCCTAATCAGACTAAAAGGAGAGTTTACTAGATGGTAAATGAACTGCAAGCAGATGTTGTCATTATCGGAGGCGGTACAGGAGGCACAGCAGCTGCACTCGCTGCCGCGAAATCAGGAAAGAATGTCATTATGACCGAGGAGACTGAGTGGATCGGCGGTCAGCTAACAAGTCAAGCCGTACCACCTGACGAACACCCATGGATCGAATCATTCGGTTGTACACGAAGCTACCGGGAATTTCGTGACGGTGTCAGACAATATTATGCGCGCAACTTCCCCTTAACAGCGGAGGCTAGAGGGAATGCTCACCTGAATCCCGGAAGTGGAACTGTCAGTCGTCTATGTCATGAGCCACGCACTGCTTTAGCCGTGTTGAACGACATGCTCGCTCCTTATATTCATAGTGGACGTTTAAAAATCATGCATGGATATGTATTAGAGAAGGCCGAAGTTGCTGGAGACCAGGTCGTTAGCGTGACCGTCAAAAATATATTGAGGCATCATCAGGTTGTCTTACATGCACCGTTCTTCTTGGATGCGACCGAATGTGGAGATCTTCTTCCGGCGGCAGGCATCGAATACGTTACTGGTGCTGAATCAAAAGCACAGACAGGCGAACCTCATGCTGTCGATGGGGATGCACAGCCGATGGATATGCAGGGCTTCACCTATTGTTTTGCAGTGGACTACCTTCCGGATGAAGATCATACCATCAACAAGCCTGAGCAGTACGAATTTTGGCGTGATTATAAGCCTGACTTCTGGCCAGACCATCTACTGAGCCTTAGCGGCGTCAGACCTGCTACAATGGAGCCGGTACGATATGAAATTTTTGCAGATACAGATAAATTCTCATTGTTCCAGTATCGACAGATCTTTGATCCTTCCCATTTTGACGAGAGTACCTTTCAAAGTCCGGTTTCGCTTGTGAATTGGCCGCAGAACGACTATTGGTTAGGTTCTATCATCGATGTAAGTGATGAAGAGCGAAATCGTCATCTGTATAGCGCCAAGCAGCTAAGCCTCTCCCTTCTCTACTGGCTACAGACCGAGGCACCTCGTCCTGATGGAAAAATAGGATATCCCGGTTTAAGACTACGTGCCGATGTCGTGGGCACGGAAGATGGTCTGGCGAAGTATCCGTACATACGTGAATCACGCCGAATTCAAGCGGAATTCACGGTGCTAGAGCAGCATGTGTCCACAGCTAGTCGCCCCGATGGTGTAGCTGAAGCGTTCCACGATACCGTAGGCATCGGCTGTTACCGTATTGATCTACATCCAAGCACAGGTGGTAAGCCATATATCGATATTTCTTCTCTTCCATTTCAGATCCCGCTTGGCAGCTTGATTCCTAAACGGGTGACCAATGTACTCGCAGCGTGCAAGAACATCGGTGTCACACATATCACAAATGGCTGCTATAGGCTCCATCCCGTGGAATGGAACATCGGAGAAGCAGCCGGGTACTGTGTAAGCTACTGTCTGGATCGAAAGCTGATTCCTAGCACCGTTCGTAATAATCAAGTTGAGTTATCACAGTTCCAGCAGAGATTGGCTGAGGAAGGGATCGAGCTGCATTGGCCGTCCGTATACCCTGTCTAATATTCACAAAAGGCTATCCCATGAAATGGGATGGCCTTTTTATGTGTGGTGATGGCTCTTAACATGAGTTCCACTCCATCATTTGTTGCAATATAAAGAGCTGTTCCTTAGCAAAAGAATCCACTAAGAAACAGCTCCCGCTTCCTTCTATCTCATAACATACGATCAATTGTTCATAAATCCTGCTGTCTGAAGCATTCTTGTCAACACGACCGCTGCCTCGGCTCTAGTTGATGGTGCCTGTGGAGCGAAACGGTCAGCTGAACGCCCTTGCATAAGCCCTGCCTTAACCGCTGAAGCAACTGCGGATTCTGACCATGCTCCAATCATTTCCGAATCCTTAAATCCACTGAGCGTCTCTTTCCCATCTGCTGTAACAAGCTTGGTTCCCGTCATTTCGAGTGCGCGTATTAGAAGTGCACTCATCTGCTCGCGTGTAATCTGCGCATTTGGGCGGAACTGCCCGCTTTGAAAGCCTTCGATGAGTCCCTTACCAGCAGCCGTTTCTACAGCAGAAGCGTACCAGTCGCTTGGCTTTACATCACTGAACGTGCTGACCGACGAATGATCCAGCGGTTTCATTCCGAGTGCGCGAACAAGTAGTGATGTGAATTCCGCACGAGTAACTGGACGATCCGGTGCGAACTGGTCTGAATTCACACCTTCAATGAGTCCCTTTGAAGCAAGAAGTAAGATATCCTTCTCCGCCCAGTGGCGGCTTACATCATTAAACGTCTTCGTCCGTTTCACAACGCTCAAGACTCCATCATCGGATAAGATGAGTTCAATAGTTCCATTCTTTCCAATAATGGAAGGAACGAAAGCTACACGATCTAGATCCAGGTCATATCGAATTGCCGATGCTACAGCTAGGTCTGTCTTATCTTGCAATGACAGAACTAATTTCGCATATCCTCCAGTAAATCCCGAGAATTCTATTTCCTTCTCGCCCTTCTTCAGTACGATTTGCAAATCAAGCGTATGACCGATCCTTGAAGCCCCTTCTAGTAACAGCTTAGCGTTTAATTTCTCTTCTTGCTGATTCGGTAACGTACCGAACCTCACGGACAACATATCCGCATTCTCCCCTGAGGATAACGCCTTTTGTAACGAAGCTAATGGGAGGTGAAGCACACCGAAAGGTGTATCCATTACAATTTCACCAGACTTCAGCAATTTCATTGCCATATTTATTCCGCTAACAGGAAGATTGACCTGAGCTCCCTCACCTGCTTCCTTGAGCGTATACTCTATCTTAGCTGAAGTCCCATTCTGTTTAGCTAACTCTTCAATTTCTTTCAACATACGCTCCAGATTAACATCCGCGCGAGTAACCATTCGGCCATCTTTTAAAGCTTCCTGTTTAATGACCACTCGTTCCGGAAGAGCAGGAGACGTGGGTACAGAAGGCGTTCCTGATGTTGCAGAACCACCTGAACTACCTGAATTGCCGGAACCGTCTGGATTACCAGGATCTGTTCCCCCTCCACTAGATGTTCGAACAATATCCAGTGATTTGCTGTTCGTCTTCATCTGATCTACGTATACGTCAAATGTGACTCTATTGGAACCCGGTGAAAGAGAAATAGAAGCTGTAAAATCCCCGTTAGCCTTCACCGTAGCAGGTTGACCGTTAAACTGCACGGTTGCCGTACCCGTTCCGAGCACTTCCACATGTCCTTCTACAATCACTGTGCCATTCGCTGTCTGTTTTCCTTCATCATCCATAAGACCGCTAAGTACTGCGGATCTTACCTGATTGCCTTTGTCATAAGCATTAGCAACACGCTGCCTTAGCGTCCTTGTTCCTGAAGGATCTACAGTGGAAATAACGAATCCACCCTGTGGAATAATGCTATTATTCTCTTCTGGAGAACCCCAGCTCCACTTGATAGCCTGATTTCTATTCACAACACGTGTAACTTCACCCGAAGCATCAACAACGACTTCTACACCAAAACGATTCGTTCCGGTTGAATAACCAAAGTCTTCGGTCATGACATTGACATTACCCTCCACCCGATTCACATTATAGAAGTTCCCCTCCATAAATTCATTCGGATTCTCCGGCAGGCTCATCCCAAGCTGATAATCCTTAACCCACTCCCGATCCTGCAGGGCAGCTGTAACGATCGGCCAGTTAACCTGGGAAGCGTCAAAGAGCATCAACCCGTTCGTTGTGCTTAGTCCCGCCTGAAATACTTCCCGCTGCATTGCCGGTGTCTGTACATTAGTCAGTGCGATACCCGCATATAACGGTATTTCACCGTTTGTTACGATATTCCCCAGTGTAATGTATTTCTTAACTTCCTGACTCGTAGTTTGATAAGCACCAATCATCAGGAAATCCAAATATTCAATGTAGCCTGTTTCGTAATACTCCGGTGTGTAAACAGACTCATCTAATAATCCAAGCCTTGGATCATAGCGGAAATTCTTGCTGCCCCAGTTTACACCATTCAAGAAGTATGTCTCATACCAAGATCCAACGTAAGAGGAGACTTGAATATTCCGACCAGATTCCACTTCATAAGAATCAACGAGATCTTTTACCTCTCCAAAAAAACTCTGGATCGTTCCGGATCTAAACTCCCACCAGTCTTGAATGAGTGGTCCATTAACTCGAACATTATTCTCATAATAAAAGATATCGTTAGGCCAATTGACTAACTGCTTGCCTCTATCCGCTAAGAATTGTTCGAATTTAGCACGTGTCTCATCACTGAAATCGGCTCCCTCATTATCATATCGACCGCGGTCATGCACGACACCGTCAACGTCATAATTTCGAATAATCTCCTCGAACGTCTTTAGCTCATAATCTCTAACCTCATCATTCGATGGGTTCACAAAGGCAACTAATCCCTGCTTAGCACTTTCCCGAAGACGCTTAATCTCCCCGTTATTCTCTGCAAAATGAACACGTTCTTCCCAGTCCAAATGATCATTAAGTACTGCAAACTCTTGGTGTGCTATGGATCCCTCAGCGAAAACATTGATCGCCGCATGAATTTTTAGGCCAAGTTCATGGCCATACGTTATGAACTCTTGGAGCAGATCCAGATCAGGACTTGCGCCAGCTTTTTCCGGGGCTTTAATTTCGCTCACGTAAGGACGACCTGTTAGGTTATTCTTCTTATAGGAGACGAAGCCCTCGACGCCTTTCACATCAAATACTACAGACGTCACGCCGCCTTTTTGGGCTTGCTCTAAAAATTCCTTAACGTGTTCCGTAGTCCGAAACTTCTTCGCGTTTGCAGCTTGGTCAACCCATAGAATCACTTCTTTGTCCGGTTTAAATCCAGGTCTGTTGAAGACCACAAGACTGCGTTTATCCTGCTCAATCTCATTCTTCTGTACAACGACATCAATGTAATTCGTACCTGCCTCAAGTGAGAATGGATAGGAAAAAGTCCCGTCCTCGCCATAAGGAACTTCTACATCGTTAATCATCAGTTTGGTCGATGCGGGATCATCCATATTGTCAATTCTCCCAGTTACAGGCGTTTGACTTTCGGTGACAGTATACATCGGGGCATTCTCAAGGACTAGCTTTGCAATCAGACCATTTCCACTCATTAGATCTTGAACCTGTACCACTTCACCGTTCTTTCGAAGCTTAATGACATCGCCGACTTTAAATTTCTGAGCCAAAAAACGCTTGATATCATTCCCTGCATAGCTGTTATCTTGTGCCATAAGTACATATCCACCTTCCGGAATCGGAAGATCGGTTGGTCCTGCCCAGACCGGGGGCTGCCCATTAATAGATGGGTTGACGACACTCAACACACGATTATTACTATCTACCTGAACTGCTACATTCAACTTAGGAACTTGAATGGATGAGCCGTAATCGGTAGTAAACAAGGCAATAATATTGGAAATACCATTGACATCTTGATCAATGTAATTCAACTGCTTCCGTGGGCCTTGAACACCAATCGTAATATCAATTGGAGCCGCTTCAACTTCAATGTAATCCTCATTTTGATCCGAACTATCATAAACAACATTTAGCGATACTAAGGCTAATTCTTCTTGTCCATCGACAAGGCGAACTGTAATGACGTTAGATCCAGGATCTAGATACATATTCGCTCTGAAGCTACCTCCTGCTGTAATAGGTGTCTCCTTCTGATTAATCATAATTTTCAACTCTGCATCCTCCGTATAGTTCTTCACATAACCACTAACTTCAACGAGTGGGATAGTAACAATCGTGTCTGTCTGTGTATTCATCACTAGCTCTGGTTTTAACTGAGATTCTCCGTCCGGATCTGGACTTGGCTCCGGACTCGGTTCAGGCTCTGGATCCGGATTCAGTACAGGTAGCTTCTCAAAATCCACAGCTGTTACTTCAGTTTCACCGCGCATAAGTTTAACTTGATCGCCGACTCCATAATATGCAAATAACAACTTCAGATAAGCTGATTCTTCCCAAGAGGCCCCTCCTGCCATAACAACATAGCCTCCATCTGGAATCGTTACGTCTGCATCAGCGCTCCAATCCGTTGGGGGATCAGCATTCGGCCCATATTTCTGTTGTATAACTCCAGAAGCATCAACAACGAGAGCTACATGTTTAGAAGGAATGAGTACCTGATCATCGTATACGTCAGCGGTAACCCTACCTTTACTTGTAAACACCGCAAGGTAATCATTCTTCTGTAAGAGACCATCCTCGTCCGTATTCATGTCCGTTAGCATCAATCGCTGCGATCCATCTTGAGAAACGAGAGTTACAGGAGCCAATTCCGATTCGTCATACTCGCTAACCTGTGCAGCAATATGAGGTGTCCATGAGGTTACTAATGAGAGGATCAGAGTCACGCTGAGAAAGGTTGCCAGTCTTCTCCTTAAATCTATTTTCATAACAATACCACCCTTCGAAGTTTTGAAAAAAAAGCAGCTGCACATGCTATGCAACTGCTCTTCTCAAGAAGTTCCTCATTATTTGACGGTCTGATACCACTCATTCGCGGCTTTAACCATATCCGCTCCTCCCTCAGCTCTCCACTGCTCTAGGAATTTATCATAATTACTTAGAGGTTCAGAGCCTGTAATAAATTTAAGCACATTGTCATCAAGCAGTGTTCTCAGCTTCAATGTGTTTTTCGAAACGGCCTCAATCGGTGGTGCAGGAGACATTGGATCAACTACAATAATCCCTTCCGCATTTTTCTGGAATGTTTCAAAATACATTTGAAGTACAGGATCTTTACGAACACGTGCTTGCCAATAAGTAGGGTACATTTCCTCATCTACACCAGTTAGGAAACCACTACCATTACCCAAATCTTCGTTGAATTTAGGCAAGATCGGATAGTACTTACCGTCTTTCACTTCATGGTGAACTCCTTCTTGACCGATCGCAAGCTCTTTGAACGTCTCAGGCTCTAGCTTCGCATCCAAGAACTTCATTGCTTCATCCTTATGTTTGGACGCTTTCGGAATGGCGATGAACCAGCTTGTATTCGCATTCGCACCAACAACAGCTTTGCCATCTTTACCTTTCAAGTAAGGAATAATGGACACCTTCGCATTAGGTGTGTTTTTCTCAAGTGCAGCAATGGTACTACCCGCATTCCACCAAGCCAGCTTGTATACAGCAGCTTTGCCGCTTGTGAATTTCTCTATTGCTTTCTGAGCGGTATTGATTGGCATTTCGGTATCCAATAACCCTTCAGTATAGAGCTTATTCATATAGGCAATGAACTCTTTCATTTCCGGCTGCTCTGCTCTATGAACAAGCTTTCCGTCAACATCTTTCCAATCCGTTAATATACCAAAAGTCGTTGCGATATCCCCATAAATTGAGTCTTTACTGCCTGTTAGCGGGATAATATTTTTCTTTTCTTTAATCGTCTTAAGTACGGTGTAAAGCTCATCAGGATTCGTTGGGACGGACAATCCCAACTCATCCAGCCAGTCTTGACGAACCACAAGCTCTTCACCAACCGCAACACCAGATCCTACCTCAGGAATAGCGTACTTCTTCCCGTCAATCGTCGCACTTCCCCAAGAGGCTGGTTTGATCGCTCTGTTAATATTGTTACCGTGAGCCTCAAGTAATTCATCAATAGGTTCCAGCGCTCCTGCAGTAGCAAGACTATAGAATTGTGCGGAATTAAGCTTCATGACATCGAAATCTTCTTTATTCGCAACTAATAAATTCAGCTTCTCATCCGCGTTTTCAGCCGGAAGCATTTCATACTGCACTTCATATCCGGTCTTCTCACTAATCAATTTACTCGTGAATTCTTTACTAGGATCAAACACACCATACTGCATAATCATGCGGATAGCGGGCTTAACCGCTTCTTTGTTATCCTCTTCTTTTTTATCATCCGTTGGCGTGTTCGCTGTATTTGGCGTTGGATCTGCTTTCGGGGTGGTGCCACCACCACAGCCAGATATCGCTAAACTCATACCTAATAAAATAGCAAGCATTGCTGATTTTTTTCTCATCTTATAACCTCCTCGTATATGAATAACGCCTGCGAATCATCCATTACAATAGCTGGAGCATCACCGCCTTTAAGAAGTCTCATATCAACCTTTAACAGAGCCGACGAGCACACCCTTCACGAAATACTTTTGCAAAAAAGGATAGACGAGCAGAATCGGCAAGGTAGCTAAAAGGATCGATGATGCTTGAATGGATTGCGGTGTCATGTTAATGGCGGCATCCACATTATTTTTGAGAAAATCCCCGCTAGAGGATACAATTAACTCTTTTAAGTACAGCTGTAGTGGTTTCAGTTCTGGGTTGGTAATATAAATCATCGCCGCAAAAAAATCGTTCCAGAATGCAACTGCGAAGAAGAGTGCAATGGTTGCCATAACCGGCAAAGAAAGCGGCAGCATGATATGAATCAAGATGCGAATATTACCTGCCCCATCCAGCTTCGCGGATTCCTCAAGTGAATCTGGCAGTCCCTCAAAGTAATTTTTTATGATAAGCATATTGAACACGTTCACCATAGCTGGTAAGAACAACACCCCAAGTGTATTGACGAGGTTTAAATTCTGCATTAGTAAGTACGTAGGTATTAATCCACCGCTGAAGAGCATGGTGAATACGAACATGAGCAGTATCCACTTTCTCCCTCTCAATCTGACTTTGGATAACGGATAAGCCGTAAGGGTTGTTAATGTAAGGCTCAGTGTGGTACCAATGATCGTGAGAAGCACGGATGTTTTTAAAGAGGATAGAAACATGGAGTCCTGTAGCACATATTTATAAGTTTCAAATTGTATGCCGACTGGCAAAAGCCCCACGTTGCCGGAGATTACTGCCTCCTCGCTGCTCATCGACTTAGCGATCAAATTTACAAAGGGAAGTAGAGTAGTGCATCCCATGATAATAAAGAAACAGTAATTGAATACAGCAAAGCATCTTTCACCCCATGAGATTTTGACAGCGCTCTTCACTTTTTTACCATTTCCGCTCTGTAAGACATGATTATGACTCAAGATTCACTTCCCCCTCTCATTACCAGATTCCACGCTGCAGATACTTTTTGCTCAAGGAGTTACCAACGATGACTAGCGTAAATGAGATAACGGCTTCAAATAGCCCAACGGCTGTTGTAAAGCTATAGTCTTGATTACCAAGACCTTGTCTATATACGTAAGTACCGATGACATCCGAAACTTTATACACAACCGGATTGTACATCACAAGAATCTGTTCAGTCCCTGCCTCAAGTATGCTTCCAAGTCGCAGGATGAACATCAGAATAATAATCGGTGCAATACCCGGAAGTGTGATATGCCACAGCTGCTTCCATTTGCCAGCTCCATCAATTTTGGCTGCCTCATACAGCACTGGATCAATCGTACTAAAGGCGGCTAGATACACGATTGTGCTCCAGCCTGTTTCCTTCCAGCCTGCAGAAGTGATAAGTACACTCCGAAATACACTGTTATCCAAAAAGAATGCTATAGGTTCAAGATTCAGCGAGACCAGAAGCTTATTAACAAGCCCACCATTGGTCGATAACAGATCAATAAACAATCCGCTAACGATAACCCATGACAAGAAATGTGGAAGATAGATAACCGTCTGGATTGTACGTTTAAAGATCATTTTCCTCATCTCATTAAGCATCAAAGCCACAATAATAGGCAGTGGAAATAGAATCAGAATTTTGAGTAAACTAATAATTACCGTATTCTTTAACACAAGCGCAAAATCCGGTGAAGTAAATAACTTCTCAAAATGCTTCCCCCCCACCCAAGGACTCTCCGCGAAACCTGAGAAGATATTAAAATCCTTAAAGGCAATAATAATTCCATACATCGGTGTGTACTTAAATAACAAAATGAACAGAATACCAGGTACAAGCAGTAGGTATAAGTCCCACTCCTTCCATATATCCGACCAGAGACGCGAGAAATATCCACGCTTTGAATGGGGTATGGGCAATTTAGCTCTTTCAGACTTCATATCGTTCCCCCCTGTTTTTGCTAGGAATGAGTTAATTGATACTTTAAATTTTAGAATTGAAAGCGATTCCATAGTAGATGAATGTCATTACTATTTCTGGTAATCTGTATACTTTCACATTCTAAAATCCATAAAAAAACACCCAACATGATCCGATTACAGACCACATTGGATGTTCCTCATTCCTAGTTTTTCGAGACATATTCGACTACATTTTAAACTCCCCAGGATTGACTCCCCAATACTTACGGAATACTTTTGTAAAATAGCTAACATCTCGATACCCGACAAGACGGGCTGCATCATAAACTTTATGCCCTTCTTGCAAGACCCGCTTTGCTCGCTCCATCTTCTGCTCTAATACATAGGAAGAAAAGGCTACCCCGATTTCCTGTTTAAACAATCTGCTGAGATACGATGAATTCACATATAGTCGATCTGCCACCGTATGTAATGTGATTTCCTGTTCAATCTCTTGATCAATAAGGGAGAGAATCTCTTTCACAACTTGGTGGCTTGTCGATTTACGCTGCTTCCGCATGTATGCCGTAATTTTCTGTACTGTCCTTGTCAGCCATAACCAAGTTACGGTTTTGGTATTCAGAAGCTTGATATTCTGAAAATAAACGAAATCCTCTTCCACAACCTGCTTAACTCTCCATCCCTGTTTCAAAATCATACGTGTAAATATACTATTCATATATAGAACAGCTTCATGGAACTCCTCCGATGATTCTGTCAGCGAGAATCCCTCTTCCCATAACTGGGTCATAACACCCATCGCACGACTCTCATCTGCTGTTTCCAGTGCAATTTCTAGGAGCTTCTCAAGCTTTGGTAAAGCCGATATATCTTGTCTAGAAGTACTTTCTAACTCCCGATATGGAATCGCGATGTCATGCCCATATACAACCCGTTCCTGTAATGCTCTGGTCGCTTGAGCATACAGATGATTCATATCATCAATTCCGCCTGTACCTGCACTAATGCCTGCGCTTGCAGTTAACTTTAAGATCTCCTTCGTCTGAGACAAGAGCTTGACAACCGTACTATTGATATAGAGCATGAGCTCTTTCGCATCACGAAAGGAATCTGCTATAAATACAAGCAGCAGGTCATGATCTGGATCTGTGCATACCCGGCAAAAGGATGTAGATAAGAACTCACTTGCCAAGCAGTGGATTGTGAATTGAAGCAACTCCTGATCTGCTAATCTGAATCTAGTATCATCCTCAGGAATGGGATCAAGACTAACTACCGCAACCGCAAGCTGCGCATCTTCATTTAGATCGATATACAGCTCCTTGCTTCGCATCAGCACTTCATCAACGGTATATCTCCCATTCACCCAATTCAGCATAAAGTTGTTTTGTAAATTCGGAAGATTATCCCTCCATTTCTGCTCCAGCTCTGCTGTCATTCTCCACTGTTCCAGATCTTGACGAAGCTGCTCTTTTGCTTCTAGGACCGCCTTTAAGATTTCCGTCTCTCCAGCAGGTTTAAGTAAATACTTCGACACCCCAAATTCCATCGCGAGCTGAGCGAATTCAAAATTATCATGTCCGCTCAGGATAATGATCTTGAGCAAAAAACGTCCAGTTTGACGCTCCTTCAGTTTACGGATTAGTGTTAATCCATCCATCTCCGGCATCTGTACATCGACTAGCATTAAATCCGGCATTTTACTTCCCACGAGCTGGAGTGCTTCCAATCCATTAGAGGCGAGGCCCACAATTTCGATCCCATGCTCTTCCCATGGGATATTATATGCTAGAGAATTACGTAATCGAGGTTCGTCTTCCACGATCATCAAGTTCATCAGATTCTCTCCCTTCATCCACTTGCGCATCAATCCAAAGGAATCAATATAGTTACGACCGTTCCCATTCCAGGCGTACTATCAATCGTCATATCCGCTTCATTCCCGTAGTACAGCCTCATTCTGGTGAATACATTTCGGAGTCCGAATAAATCCTTTATGTTCTCCTCATCTTGTGAAAGAGAAGGAATACTGCGAGCTCTCATAAGGCTAAGCTCGTGACAAATATATTGAAGCCGCTCCGATGCAATTCCAGGACCGTTATCTTGGACACTGATTCTTACGAATTGCTGTCGTTCAATTCTGCTTGCAATGATCAGACTCCCACCCGCGGTTTTCCCTTCCATTCCATGAATGATAGCATTCTCTACTAAGGGCTGAAGCAGCAATTTTAGAATAGGAATGCCCTTACTTTCCTCGTCCAATTGATACTCCACCGAGAAGTTATCTAGAAAGCGAAGCTGCTGAATTCGAATATAATAATGAAGATGCGTGACACTCTCCTCAATGGAGAATACTTCTCTTCCCTTATTCAAGCTTAGACGGAAGAATTTTGATAGGTTCATGACCATCTCACTAATCTCTTCTGCCTCATAGTTCTTAGCCGTCCAGTAGATCGAATCCAGTGTATTATATAGAAAATGCGGATTAATCTGAGACTGCAAAAATTTAAGCTCCGTTGTCGTTAAGCGAAGCTGCTGCTCATAATGATCTTCGATCAAATGCTTCTGAACAGAAACCATCCGATTAAAGGACTGGATTAGAAATCCAAACTCATCCTTTCTCTTCGTATCAATCTGAACGTTCATTTCCCCATGACTCAGCTTCTTCATCCCTCGTGAAAGCTTAAGTACAGGCGAGGCAATTCCGCTGTAGACTACCCATGAAATTGTAAGGGCTAATAAAATGCTTAGGCCGATGATCGTGAAGGTGTATAATCGCAGTTGATCTGTTTCTTCGTAAAGCTCCTTCTTCGGCTGAACTAAGGCAAGACGCCACGAGGAGTAATCCGAATCTTTGGTTACCTCCATCTCATCATCTGATAAACTTGTATCACCTCCGCCTTTTCCTGTCTCAATGATGACCTCTCCCTTCTCATTCAATAAGGAGACCCGGCTATTCTCGGAAGGCAGAAGTGTTTTAAGAATATTGAGTAGCTTATTCTTGTTAAAACTCACGATTAATAAATTCGATTGTCGTTCCGAGTTATAAAGATCCATAGAACGAATTAAAGAAAAAGTATCCGTACCAATCATCTTCCCGAACGTTTGCCCATCGCCTACAGGATAATCAGCCATGACATATGAGATACCGGTGCCATTGCTCCTCGCCGACTCAACCAACCATGCCTGCTGAGGTTCTGAGTTTAGCTTGCGTCCACCAAAGTTCGTTGAAACGAACATATTCGATGCTTGATGATAGATAGAAATTTGTGATACAAAACGATTCACGGATACAGAATTTGACAACTGTCCAAGAATAAACGCAAAATCTACAATTAAATCAGGTGAGGAAGAGCTATTCTTGTTAAGCAGTTCATTCATCCCTGGATCTGCGGCAATCAGTGTAGAAATCTCCTCTACATTTTGCAGTGCGAGATCAAAATGATTTAGAGCCGAAGCAAGAGCCATTTCCGTTCTTTCCACCGCCTGCTCGTACAAGATGTCACGCGATCTCTCAACAGCAAATAAGCTAATTATGACAAGGGGCAGAAGTATGAGTAGGAAATACCCTGTTAACCGCGTTTGAATATTTCGTGAGAACTTTTCAGCAATTTTTCGTCTCAGATGATTCATTTAGCCCCTCCCCCAAGCATAGTGCTGCTATTCTTGGTGAGGTACCATTCATTAACCTCCTTCGTAATTTCGTCTCCCCCCTCCAATTTCCAGCGTTCTACATAACGATCGAATGAATCGATAGGTTCAATGCCCATAATAATTTTTGTGAATACATCGCCTAGATCGTCAAGTTTCTTGTCATACTTACTCATAGCCGGTGTCGGTATCCCATAGAACGCATTTTTAATCGTATTCTTCTTAATCATCTCCAGATTATTGTACAGTTGAAAATCCCCAAGCGATTCCAGGCGCTCCCTAGACAACACCGGGTCCGGTACATCCACCAGTGATTGATAGATTCCACGGTATAAATGCTCATCATGTTTCTCAAAGTCAGTCACCATATGGCCGTCTTCCCATCTCCATATTTCGTTCTCGAATCCCAGCTTCAGATTTTTATAATCACTTGCGATAAAATCAAGCATCTTAATAACCGATTCTGCATGTGTTGACCCTGCCGGAATCACGTTATAGCCGCGAATAATATCTTTATCATAGACGCCTTTAAGTCCACCTCGACCCGTCGGAAAATCCAAAGCAATCCATCTAGCATCCGGCTCTTTCTTCATATTGTCTGCTATTGGACCGCGCGTGTCATACCAGGTCGCAGAGAATAGGCCGACTGTTCCATTTTCGATTTTCTTATATAAGTTGTTTTGTAGATTTAATGGGAATTCCCGATCGAGGTAACCTTCCTCATACAACCTTGCCAGATAGGCAAGTGCTTCTTTGGTCTCTGGCAGAATATTTCCATTTACAAGCTTTCCATCACGCTCAAACCAAGCATTTAGCTGTACCCCAAAAGCGCCAAAGAATGGAGAGGATCGTCCTAAATTCGCAGTCAATGTAAGACCAACCGTATCATCAAGACCATTACCATCAGGATCATCCTCAGTGAATGCCCGGATGACCTCATAATACTCCTCTAGCGTTACAGGAGGCTTCAATCCAAGTCGATCAAGCCAATCTTTTCTCGCATACATAAGCTCTACACCGCTAACCTCATTCAAGCTTGGGACAGCATAGATCTTCCCTCCGTATCGAACTCTGTCCCACACTTCGGCTGGAATTTTCTCCCTTAAATTCGGTCCATACTTATCTATCAAATCATCAAGCGGCATAAATGCCCCCTGCTTAACATAATTATCAAACCAAACCGGTTCATACGTATGCAGCATATCTGGCAAATTACCTGAGGACATGATCACATCAAGCTTCTCATCATATACTTCTGCAGGCGGTGTAGTTACCTGAATTTCCACCCCTGTGCTATCCTCAATGTAATTGAGATACCGGTTGTCATTCTCATCCATCCCCAAAGGAAAAGTCATTCCTAGATTTGATATGACAATACTTATTTTCTCGGAATGCGATTTGCTAGAAGACTGATTGTTGACTGGACTTCGAATAAGATCACACCCAGAAGTCACAAAGAAAGCGATTACAAAAATGATAGGCAAAACACATGATTTTTTCTTCATTCGCACCAATCACTCCCTCCAATAATAATCACAATTATAGTCGTTTATTTTTTAATAACATAGTGTATAAAATCTTATTTATTCCGATCTTTTGGAGGAAGTATGAAAAGTTCGTCGTACATTAAAGAGCCGCATGTTAGTCAATCCTAACATGCGGCCCCTATATGAACCCGTAGCGATTATTCGTCCTTTTTGTTCGGAGCGTTAAGTGTAACTTTGACTTCTCCTTCGTTACCTAAGCTGCTCTCTTCTATGACTTGGATAGGTTCCTGTGCAATTTCGAACGTATAACCACATTTTGAGCAAAACCGATCGTTAATCGATACTTGAGTCCCGCAGGATTTACATGTCTTCTCATCGGTCAGATTTTTGATTAACTCTATGTTTTGCTCAATCTCCCATTTCAACTGCAAAATATGATTAATCTGTGGTTCAAGCTGCTCCTTCGAAAGCGGCCATCTTCCTTCCTCTGCTGAATCAAAAACAAGCTTTCCAATTTCTTGATACTTCTCCTCGATCTCATTCTTCTTGCCGCTGTTCTGCAATTTGATTCGATTAATCTCCACCAGCGTCTTAGCTTTGCTACCCGCCTCTGCAACACCGGCTTTAAATTTATCCATAAAACTCATGGAAACACTCCTTTCGAACGTACACATCATATCTTTTGTTCTAATACGTGAAATAACTGGTATTCGTTTCAACTCATTGTAAACGAATCTAAACGGAAGAACAGCATTACCTATCGCTTGAAATAGATTTCTCACGGGAAAGCTACATCAAGGATATTCTTAACCTTATTCTTATAGAACTGGACAATCTGCCAGTAACTTTATTAGGCTATTCATTAGGTTTCCTGTAACCATTTCTCCAAAGGGTATTCTTCACAACAAGTATCTGTTGTTCTTCGCCAATGGCCTGTGAAGTTCCTCTTCTGTGATTCATCAATCTCTATCCGGTTTATCGTTACATATAACGTCCCGCTTTGTGTCAATATATAAATGGAAAGGACTGAGCAGATCATGAGTGATAAGAATCCAGAATTTAATGGACGCTTCCCAGGAGTGAATCCCATTCCTGAACCAGACAGGCCCGATCAAGCTGCAACGGATATGCTAGATGATATCGTTACCGGTATTCTGGAGAACAAGAATGAGGAAGAGATCAAGGAAGCTTACAAGCAATCTAGAAATAACAACCTGAATGACCAATAACAATAAGGAGTTGTCCAGTAGGTCTATCAAGTGACCTAGGCAGCTCCTTTTCTGTTGGAAAATATTTATTTATGTTTTCTACTAAAAACCATCAATCTCTTTTTGAGATCAATTATGATCTGTGTTATGATGAATTGAGAAAGGTTGGATGGAAAGGAGGTGGGACAAAATGAAGCGAATTTACAACGTTTCACGAAATATTACAATGTTTGTCATTCTTTTTATCATCGCTTTTGCGTTGTACTTTCCTGTACAAGATCAATACGGGAATGAGAACGTTCAGGGACGTTCTGTTCATGATACGCACACTCATGTTAAAGCTTCTGCAGTGAAGAAGACGAATCATTCGGTATCCAAGCATTTCAATTCTGGAAAGATTGTAATGATATTGTTTGGTTTTACATGTCTTCTAATGCTCCGTGTCCCGAAACCAAGACTTCCGTACCGACCGATCATCCTATTAAGGCTCCGCCTCTTATTCTTATCCCCTATAAAATTTACCTCTACTTATGTGTGATTCCTTTCACCTGCATCGCATTCTTAAAGATGCGTTCTATTAGGTATATCTAAACCTATAAGAATTCCTATTTGTTCCACCATTCAAATCTATATTTTAAGAAAAAGCCCATTTCTGCAGGCTTATTTGAGTTTGTTATTTTTCAATTAAAATAAGTATATTCCTTAGGAGGATTTAATCGATGCATGTGCGTGAAAGTGATTTACCTGGTATCGGTAAGAAGTTCGTTATTGAAACTCGTGGAGGAGATAAAGCCGTTGTGATCATCCATGATGATGGCCGTCGTGAAATGTACCATTTCGATTATGATGAGCCCGAGGAGAGCATCTCCATGATCTCGATGGATGATGATGAAGCCAGACAGTTAGCTGCAATTGTAGGCGGGCTTACTTATAAACCAAAAGCGCTTGAAACCATAGACATTGCTCTTGATGAGTTAATTATTGAGTGGTATCGGGTTGAATCCCAGTATTATGGTGTGGGTAAATCGATTGGTGAACTTGGTGTGCGTCAAGCATCGGGAGCCACGATTATCGCAATCGTAGAAAAAAACCAAGGCAAACAGATTAACCCCGGTCCCGAAGTTGTCATCAAAGCTGATACAACACTTGTTGTTGTCGGTGAGCGCCAACAACAACGACTATTTAAACAAATTTTGTTGAACGGAAGTGGTTGAATAGATGAATCATCTCGTATTTGAAGTTGGATTGGCGATCGCTCTGATCGCCTTAGCGGGTTTGATATCTTCCAAACTCCGTTTTTCCGTCATCCCATTCTATATCTTAATCGGGATGGCGGTTGGGCCTCACGCCATGCAGTGGTGGCATTTTGACTTCCGATTTATCGAAAGCGCCCCACTAATAGACTTCATGGGACGCATTGGCGTATTGTTCCTGCTGTTCTACCTCGGTCTTGAATTTTCAGTAGGTCGTTTGATCAAATCCGGTCGAAATATCGCCGTTGGCGGGACGATCTATATCGCAATCAACTTTACACTCGGGCTACTGATTGGAGTCTTCGCGGGCTTCCCAATAGCTGAAATACTCGTTATCGCTGGTATTACAACCATCTCATCCAGTGCAATCGTTGCTAAAGTGCTTGTTGATCTTAAACGAACCGCCAATTCAGAAACAGAAATGATCCTAGGCATCATTATGTTTGAAGATGTGTTTCTAGCTGTATATATTTCCATTCTTTCAGGTCTAGTACTCAGCGGTTCCTCTTCTCTAGGAGGCGTTCTACTCTCGGCGGTTATAGCACTCGGATTTATGCTCCTTGTACTCATTGTTGGTCGTAAAGCCGTGCCTCTGTTGAACCGATTGCTGAATATCCGTTCTAATGAATTATTCGCACTTGTCGTATTTGCGGCATTGTTCTTACTGGCAGGATTCTCAGAAACGATACATGTGGCAGAAGCTATCGGAGCACTTCTACTAGGCTTGGTCCTGGCTGAAACAGAACACGCGAAGCGAATTGAACATCTGATTCTGCCTTTCCGGGACTTCTTTGGTGCAATCTTCTTCTTTAGCTTTGGATTAACGATTAATCCGCTTGAGCTTGGCGGTGCCGTGTGGCTGTCCTTAGCAGCTGTTATTGTTACACTCATTGGAAACTTTACTGCAGGCATGCTTGCTGGACGAAGCGCAGGACTGTCCTCCAAAGCTTCCGCCAACATCGGATTAACTATCGTATCACGCGGGGAATTCTCTATCATCCTCGCTAATTTAGGCAAAGCAGGTGGCCTAATGACGATTATTCAACCTTTTGCAGCGCTATATGTATTAATTCTAGCTATCCTTGGACCTCTTCTCACCAAAGAATCCAAGCATGTATATAACCTGTTAAATAAGATCTTCAAATTTAAGGATCACCGGAAAAAGAAACATGAACCTGTCATATTAAAAGAGGATGGTTCGGTTTAATCACTTGCCCATTCAACATAGGAGTAGTTCGGCAACATGGTGGAATGGGGTGAGTTAGCCCGGATCATCGTCCTACGTTTTTCGTTCATCTGAAAGTAGGAGTGAGCCTAATGAATAAATCATTTGAAGCTCAAGACGGTGCACAGCGTGCCCCTTCATTATTTTCACAACGAAAGCCGCTATTTATGGTTATTATAGGGAGCCTAGTGGCATCTTTTGGGCTGGATATGTTTCTTGTACCGAATGGATTTATTGCCGGAGGAGTGACAGGCATATCTGCCTTGGCTTCACAAATTACCGGACTGAAGACTGGAATGTTCCTGTTTATGCTTAACCTGCCTTTAGTTATCTTTATGTTTCGCGAATCGAATCGCAATGTAGCCTTTCGTGCTGCAGCTGGACTTACTGTCTTCTCCATTTGTTCACTTCTGCTACATCCTTTTCCACCGCTAATTGAAGGGGGAGCCGCAGCAGCTGGGCTGGGAGGTTTCTTTCTAGGTCTTGGGATCGGCATCGGAATCAAACATGGTGCTGTGATGGATATGCTAGTGCATAATCCCAAATTACCACTGCCACTGGTCGCCATCATTAACAACTTGCGTCTGTCCAATGCAGGGATTGTTATCAATGTTCTCATTCTATCCCTAGCTAGTTTACTGCTTGGATTAGAACAGGCAATGTATTCCGCAATTGCTTGCCTAATGGCACTTGAGGCTGCTCGGTTAACGACCTCTGGATATACGCTAAAGCGAGAAGTTATCATTCATAGCTCACATACACAGGAAATTCAAGATAATATAATGAAGCTGCTAGGAAGAGAATCTGTGTCTGTTCCTCCCTCAATAGAGGACAACAACCGATCTGAGTATGCGTTATTATATCAAATCCACCTAATGGAAACCGCTAGAGTAAAGTCACTCGTACGCAGAATAGATCCGGAGGCTTCCATCTCCGTCTCCTCTATTCGGCGTAAATAACAGAGAAGGACTGTATCCGAAGTCACTTTCGTGACCTAGGGAACAGTCCTTTTTTTGAGAAAAATAATTTATAATCTAGTAAAACGATTAGAAATACTAGTCATATAATTGCATTTCGTTTCATAATCTATGAATATATAAACAATTGAGAGACAACTTCAAAAGAATTACTCTATCCATTGTTTAATCTGTTTCAAGCGTTTCATGACATCATTCTCTCCACGTCCGAAGTAATCATGCAGCTTGCTGTATTCTTGATACAGATCTTCGTAAACCTTTGCGTTCTCTGGGATTGGCTTAAATGATTGTTCCTTCACCCGCGCCATATTCTGGGCTGCATCGATAATCGAATCATAACCGCCACGGTCTTTGCCTGCGGCTACCGCTGCAAACATTGCAGCACCAAGGGCTGAGGTCTGCTTGGAATCTGCCACAATGATCTCTCGGTTCGTAACGTCGGCATATATTTGCATGAGCAGCGTATTCCTCTGTGGAAGACCGCCACAGGCGAATATTGTATTAACGTCAACACCATGCGAGTGAAAAGCATCAACAATTTTACGTGTTCCAAATGCAGTCGCTTCTAGTAATGATCGATAGATTTCCTGAGGTTTGGTCATTAAAGTCATACCTAGGATTACACCCGTCAGGTCGGAATCAACCAAAACAGAGCGATTACCATTCCACCAATCGAGTGCAAGCAGTCCCGTTTGACCTGGCTTGTATGCCGAAGCTTCTCTTTCAAGCCAGTGATGAATACCGATTCCCTCGGTGGATGCCGCTTCTTTGATATAAGCCGGAAGGGCCTCATTTACATACCATTCAAAAATATCACCCACTGCAGATTGTCCAGCCTCATACCCGAATAGACCAGGGATAATACCATCCTCCACAACACCGCACATACCTTCAACATGCTTCTCCTCACCTGCCAGAAGCAAATGACAGAGTGAGGTTCCCATTGCCAGAACTAAATCACCCGGTTTCACCGCACCAACAGCAGGTACTGCTGCATGAGCATCAATGATTCCTACGGCAACTGCCACTCCCGGTGGTATGCCCATCATTTCAGCCATTTTTCCCGTAAGCTCACCGGCACGAGAACCGAGCGGAATAACTTCTCCACGAAGCTTCGTATCTGTTAAGTCTTCAAGTTGTGGATCCAGCGCTTTGAAAAATTCCCTACTTGGATAACCCTCTTGTTTATGCCACATCGCCTTATATCCTGCCGTACAACTGTTACGAGTCACTTTACCGGTCATCTGCATAATCACCCAGTCGGCTGCCTCTAGAAACAGATCGGTTCGCTCATAAATTTCCGGTGCTTCATCGAGGATCTGCCAGACCTTCGCAACCATCCATTCCGATGAAATCTTGCCACCATAACGGGGGAGAAAGGCTTCACCGCGTGCTTCAGCAATGCTATTAATTTGATCGGCTTCTGGTTGAGCTGCATGATGCTTCCATAATTTCACCCAGCTATGAGGATGATCTTTGAATTCTGCGCTAAAACAAAGAGGTTCACCACATTCATCAACTGGCAGAATCGTACAGGCTGTAAAATCAATCCCAATCCCGATGACTTCAGACGGTTCGATTCCTGATTCCTTAATCACTGACGGAACTGAGTTTCGAAGCACCTCCAGATAGTCTCCGGGATGCTGAAGTGCCCAGTCATAATTAAGCTTACGCTCTGAACCTGGTAGATGATCATCGATAACTTGGTGAGGATACACTGTAACATGATCGGCTACTTCATCACCATTGGACAGATCAACAAGAACTGCACGTCCGGATTGTGTTCCGAAGTCAATTCCAATAGTATACTTTTTCCCCATAAGACTTCCCCCCTGTTATGGTTAATTCACCCATATAATATCAAATTCATTATATCTGCCCCGCAACAGAAATAAAGCACCCCTTTTTATATAGGCTGCTTTTATCTCTGTTATTCATCTTCTAATTTAGCTGTACTCTCACCCTGACGTGTCGGCAGCATATCTGGATAATCCGTAATAATACCATCTACTTTGGCATGAAGAAGAGCAGGGATATCAAAAAGATGCCTTACATTCCACACAAACACCTTCATTCCAGCATCGTGAACTCTTCGAACATTCTCCTCTGTTACCAAAGGACGAGAAATACTGAGCACCTGTGCAAAACGTGCAAGTTCATGCAGCCTCTCATCCCTGAGCTCATAAGAATTAGATGTCAAGACAGCAAGCGGCACCTCTGGAAGTAGCTTATGAAATAGCCGAAGAGATGTAATATTAAAGGACTGTATCATAATCTGATCTTGTAGGTTAAGAGACAACTCTTGATTATATTTTTGTATGATTTCGGCTGTCTTTTGTTCGATACCCGAATTTTGAGTTGATGACTTAAGCTCGATCAATAGAGGTATTTTTCCACCGAAATACTGAAGTATATCGTCCAGAGTCGGAATCTTCTGTCCACGAAATCTGCTATTATACCATGATCCTGCATCTAACTGCTTTAATTGATGCAAAGTCATATTCTGTACTGTACCTCTACCACTGCTTGTCCGGTTCAACCTCGTATCATGAAAAACAACGACTTGTCCGTCGTTGCTTAGCTGAACATCCAATTCAAGCATATCTGCACCCATTTTGTACGCTTGCTCGAAAGCTGCCATCGTATTTTCCGGGGCGTATCCTGACGCCCCTCGATGAGCGATCCGAAGTACATCACTTGTTTCCGGCAACCATGCCTTACTAACCAATTGCTCTAGAGACGTGTATGTGCCGCCAAGAATAAGGATAATAAGTACCCCCATAACCACTGCAAACCTTAATTCCACTCTCATGCTGTTCACCCCTTTACAAAGCGAAAGCCTTTAATCTAACCTAGTTTTCCCGAAAAAAATGATTCCATGAGACGTTAATATCAAGACTAGTCATCTTGTTACTACCTCAAATACAATCGGTTTAATTTTCCAATATACACTTGTAATGTGAACCCAAATGGAGTAAGTTGAACATATATGAACGATATAGGGTTCATAACTACATTGTGAAGGGGAATTAACATGATGGAAAGACGTTATGCATCACATCCAAATGAGGTCAAACAATTCGACACTGAACGCCTTCGTAAAGAATTTCATATCCCAACTCTATTTACACCAGAGAAGCTTGAGTTAGTACTATCCCACGAGGATCGTTTGATTATAGGTGGCGCAGCACCGGTACAGCAGGAAGTGAAACTCGAGACGGATCTGAAAGAACTGGGTGTACCTTTTTTTCTTGAACGCCGTGAGCTTGGAATCATTAACGTTGGTGGACAAGGAAGCGTAATTGCAGACGGAGTAGAGTTCTCGCTTCTTCATAAAGAATGTCTATATGTAAGCATGGGAACGAAAGAAGTTATTTTTAAAAGTGCAGATACGAATCAGCCAGCTAAATTTTATCTAAACTCAGCACCAGCACATAAAGAATTCCCAACAGCCAAGGCATCACTTGAGGAAGTCGATTCAAGCGCACTCGGCGATATAAAAAATTCAAATGACCGCGTTATATACCGATTTATCCATCAAAATGGTATTCAAAGTGCACAGCTGGTCATGGGCATGACCCTGCTAAAGACCGGAAACATGTGGAACACAATGCCTGCACACACACATCCACGCCGGATGGAAGCATATATGTATTTTGACCTGCCAGAGGACGCAGTTGTATTTCACCTTATGGGCGAACCCACGGAGACACGTCACATCGTCATGAGAAACGAGCAGGCTGTTATTTCTCCAAGCTGGTCCATTCATAGTGGTGTTGGAACAAGCAATTATACATTTATATGGGGCATGGCAGGCGATAATAAAAGATACGATGATATGGACCCCGTCTCCATGCATGATTTAAAATAGAATCAACAAACCAAGCGGAAGAGATGAACGAAAATGAACCCTATAAGACGATACGAAAATATTATGGAGCTATTGCTTACGCATAAAGAAGTCACGGTAGCGGAGCTTAGCAGCAAGCTTCAGGTGACAGGAAAGACGATTCGAGAGGATTTAACGAAGCTGGAGGAACAGGGGCTTATCGTCCGAATTCATGGAGGAGCTATGCTGG
Source organism: Paenibacillus sp. FW507-14B1B (assembly GCF_058781425.1). Classification (NCBI taxonomy): domain Bacteria; kingdom Bacillati; phylum Bacillota; class Bacilli; order Caryophanales; family Paenibacillaceae; genus Paenibacillus; species Paenibacillus sp. FW507-14B1B. The sequence goes on from NZ_JBYSWS010000001.1 coordinate 1,651,816, forward strand.
CTCAAAAGGACCAATTCGGTATTCTTCCTTCCAAAGAGCCACTGACCATACATGCGGATGAAAAACATGAAATTGCAAAGATGGCTATTCGGCATATCCAATCTGGGGACATTATTGCCTTGGATGGAGGAAGCACAACACTCGAAATTGCTCGATTACTGCCAAATAAGCCCCTAACCATCATTACTAACGACGTGTATATCATTAGTGAGCTAGCGCCCAAGAATCATATTCGGCTTGTCGTTCCTGGTGGATACCGGGTTAGAAATATGCTAGCTGGTCCGGAGTCTGCCGTGTATGTTAAGCAGTTAAATATCCAGAAAGCTTTTGTGTCAGCAACCGGGGTACATTTAGAGCATGGGCTATCGATTTATACAGGTGATCTAATTGATTTCAAGAAGGCGCTAGTTAATACTTCACGTGAAGTGTTCGCTGTAGCGCATCATCAAAAATTTGGACAAACCGCATTGCGAACATTTGCTGCATTAAATGAGATAACGGCAATCATTACCGATCAAGGTCTACCTAAAGAAACAGCGGAACTGTTCAAAAATGCAGGTATCGCCCTTGAAATTTCCAGCTAATTGCCTCATCGGAAAGCTTATTATGCGATTAAAGGGGAGTTTTTTACTATGAGTCCTTTTGATTTATCTGGCAAGACTGCCATCGTTACCGGAGCAGCTCGTGGGCTCGGGCAAGGCATCGCAATAGCACTTGCCGAAGCAGGTGCTGATGTCGTGGCAGTCTCCTTCAGTTCAAGTGAAGATACGGTGCAAGCAGTTCGTTCTCTTGGGAGGCAGGCAACCGAGATTCAAGTTGATCTTAGTGATCACTCTAAGCTTCAAGCAACATTCGATGAATCCCTTGCGCTAACGGGACAGGTCGATATTCTCGTTAATAATGCCGGAATTATTCGCCGTGCTCCAGCCAAAGATCATAGTGCGAAAGATTGGTTTGACGTTATAAATCTCAATCTAAATAGTGTTTATCTCCTGTCTCAAATTGCAGGACGCCATATGATGAATAGAGGGAGCGGCAAAATCATAAATATCTGTTCTATGCTGTCTTACCAGGGCGGAATCAATGTCCCGGGATATACTGCAAGTAAACACGGTGTTGCAGGTCTCACGAAAGCTCTTGCGAATGAATGGGCTGAAAGCGGTGTTCAAGTCAATGGTATTGCACCTGGTTATATTGAAACGGACAATACTGCACCTATACGACAAGATCCGGAACGAACCAAATCAATTACAGACCGAATCCCTGCTGGACGCTGGGGAACGCCTAAAGATATTGGAGGCCCTGCCATCTTCCTAGCTTCATCCGCTTCAGACTATGTAAACGGCCACGTTCTATGTGTGGATGGAGGATGGATGGGAAGATAATCCCGTTCTGAAAATACATAACAGCTTAATTAGCTCCTTCTACTGGGCTAATTAAGCTGTTTTTGGTATTTAACCTTTTTAGCTCCTTCTTAGGAATACAACGAACGGTTTCGGATAAGCTAACATTTACAACCAGCAGTCTATGGATGCGAAACCTTGGTCTAGAAAGGATGGGGCTGAAATGAGCGGTCATAAATACGCCAAAAAAATCATATTAATCACATTTCTGATCATAGTGCTTATGCTTCCGGGATGTGGGAAAAAAAGCTATGATAGAGTCCCGAACCCGAATATGGGAGTGGCACCGTATCGTGTTCAAACAGGTGGATTACTCCAAAATGCTGCACTCCGTGACACCCTACGTATCGGAATCGAAAAAAATTATCCACCATTTAGCTATCGTGGAACCGGAGGGCGACTGACTGGCTTCGATGTTGAGATCGCCGAGGAAGTGGCCCGCCATATGGAGATGAAGCCTGTTTTCGTTGAAACAGAATGGAAGGATCTGCTTGCAGGCCTATCCGAGGGAAAATATGATGCTGTATTCAATGAAATAGCCGACCACAAAGGTCGACGGTCTTTATATGATTTCTCCAATGTTTACATGGCATCTAATCCAGTACTTGTCACCCGTTCAGATGATAAGAAGATTCGTACCTTTGCAGACCTTAAAGACATCTCCACAGCCGTTGAAGCGAACGGTGATTATCAGCGAATTGCCTCTAAATATAAGTCTAATACTGTGGTTACACACAACTTTTTGTCATCTGCTCAATTGCTTGTTGACCATAAAGTAGATGCCGTACTTACCGACAGCTTATCGATGCTGAACTTGCATCAGAATGATCCCGAATTCCCAGTGAAAACAACAGATTCCCTCGACCATGTGACCCAAGTATGTGCAGCATTTGCCAAAGGAAACTCTGACCTCGTGGCTGCAGTAGATCATGCACTGGAGACGATGCAGGCTGACGGGAGTTACTTGGCAATATGGCGTAAATATTTTGGTGATTCCCCATCTGCGTATAAAGGGATTATGGATCGCCAACGATAGTCCTCACGGTTATTGGTTTAGGCAAGAAAATGCACCCCTTAGACAATCCTAAGGGGTGCATTTCAATGTTGACTTTTTATTATTGATCTTCGGAAGGTTTTACTTCTTCTGTCGATGCATCATCATCTGTATCGGTTTCAGCAGCTACTGCACGAGGGATGATGATCGATGCTAGAACCTCTTCACCAGATGCACTTAACGTGATACCTGATGGAAGTTCAATGTCTGCAACCGTAAGTTTATCACCAATATCCAAGTCGGAAACATCTAACTCAATAGATGTAGGTAGATTTCCAGGAAGTCCTTCTACCTCAAGTTCTGTTTCTTGTATTTGCAAAATGCCGCCCGTTTTCGTTCCTTTTGCCGTTCCTTGATAATCTAGCGCAACGGAAACACGAACGGTCTTATTCATAGAAATGTGCAAGAAATCGACATGCACGACTTTGCCATCACGTTTCTGCACATCTTTAATCAATACAGGAACAGAATCCGAACCTTTAATGTTAAGATCAAAGACTTCTGAACGTCCTGTGTGAAAAAGTTTGCTTGTTTCCTTTAGATTAACAGACACAGGAATGCTCTCCGTGTCCGAGCCGTATACAACCGCGGGAAGTCCCCCATTCTGGCGTATCTTTCGGCGAGAAGCTCTCGTGAAATCATCTCGAATTTCTGCATTTAGTTGAACATTGTTTCCTTTTGACGTCATAATTAACATCCTCCTTCTACGAAACAAAGCCTATCTACTATTACCCCCTCACCTTGGTCGCTAAACAATTTTATTACTGTCTATTCGTTTCATTCCCTAGTAGAAGGGTAATGATAATTACCCCTCTCTAATAATATATAAAATAGAGCATGTCGATCATGATCGACATGCTCTATTTGTCATTTCAACTGGCCCTGTCAGAGTAGGTTCGACATTCACCACTTCCGCTGATGACTTTAATCTTTAACTCTTGTTTTCCAGGAGGAAGCACAATGAAACGATCCTGCTCCCATTCTCTTGCTTCCCATTCATTCAATCGTACGATGCAACCAATCTGTTTCATACCTGATTCTGTACGAAAGATTGCTGTAACCTTTCCATCCTCTTTTGGCGAAAAATCAATCCGTCCATCCTGAATACCAGTACCCCACACCCATAAATTCCAGCCTTCATATTGTTGGTCTTCGCGCTCGTATTCCAGCTCAATCGTCACAAGATTGTTCTTCGGACGCTCTTGATCTGATCGCAGCACCATGATCGATAACGCAGGAACTGTAATCTCAGAATGATCGATGGTCTTAATTGTCTCCGTTCCAGCTTGTTTATCATTCACGACCACATTCCAGCCATATGAAGAAGCGGGCAGATCCATCATCGCTTCATGGTTACCACCGTTCACAATGACAACGATATCCCTCCAACAATCCCCATTAGCATGGTTGTTGAGATGATAAGCTACCATCTGATCTCCGCAGCGAATGATCTCCATATGTTCTTCAATCTGCTCGCGATGATTCATTCTGAAGGCAGAATGGGATCGTCTCAGTTCCAGCAACCCTTTATAATATTGAAAAACAGGAAGATATCTTGCTTTATAGCCCCACCGAATTGCATTGATAGCATCTCCACTTCGGTAGCTATTATGATCCCCGTATTTACTCCTTAGTAGTTCATCTCCAGCATGCATAAGAGGAATCCCTTGGGATAGAAATACGATTCCGTTCGCAAGAATACTTCGACGTACAGGTTCAGCATCCATAACATCACCATCTGATAATGCATAGTACGGTTGACACCTAGACACCTCTTCGAACAGATCACCACCGTTTAGAGGATATCCATTATTCATGTGTAACAGTCCTGCTTTATGGCCCATTCCTATAGAGATAAGAACCTTATCCCACAAGTTCAGATTATCATGCACTGTAACATAATTAATCGTCTCAGAGGCTTGATCTGCAAAATCGTGAACTGAACCCATCATCCCTTCAGCTACAGCACCTTCACACCAGCCTTCTCCCGTCGCAAATCCCTTGCCGTAGCCATCATTATCCCCTTTAATCGCATGACGGTAATGATCATTAAATACAGCAAAAGCTTTTCCTCGCTGTGTTCCCTTGACTGTCTTATTCTGCAGTGGACTGTCTCCACCTGTCCAAGGCTCTCCGTAAATCAATAAGGACGGGTCAACCTCACTGCGCAGTTCCTCAACAATTTCATAAATTGTCGTAGTATCAATCAAGGCCATAAGATCAAACCTAAAGCCGTCAATGTGATATTCCTCTGCCCAATAACGAAGAGAGTCCTTGATATATTTTCGCACCATAGGCTTTTCAGTTGCTAATTCATTTCCTACGCCAGAACCATTGGATAGATCACCAGTCCAATTCTTTCGATAGAAATACCCCGGAACGATCGGCTCGAAAGGTCCGTCCTCCACCGTATAAGTGTGGTTATAAACCACATCCATAATCACTCGTATTCCCTTTTTGTGAAGTGCAAGTATCATCTCTTTACATTCACGAATACGAATCTCTGGTTTCGTAGGATCTGTTGCATAAGAACCTTCTGGCACATTGTAGTTTTGGGGATCATATCCCCAATTATACGAGGCCTGACAATCTAGTTCATTCACCGTTTTAAAATCAAATATAGGAAGTAAATGAACATGTGTAATTCCCAATTCCGCCAGATGATCGATCCCTATGCTGTTTCCGCTTTCATCTTTAAGTCCAGTTTCAGTAAATGCCTTATACTTTCCTTTATATTTCATTCCTGAGTCAGGTGAGATGGAAAAGTCACGTACATGAAGCTCATATAAAACGGCATCTGTTGGTTGTAAGAAAGGAGGGCGAATATCCAGATTCCAATCTTCCGGACTGCATTGAACTGGATCAACGATGGCCCCACGGCAACCATTCGCAGATACTGCCTTTGCGTAAGGGTCGATAGCATACAGAGACTCGCCGTTCTCACGTTCAATTTTGTACATATAATATTGTCCGGCTAAATTTCCTGGGATATGGATCGTCCATAAGCCATCATCTCTACGGGTCATTTGACTTTCCTGACCACCCTCATGTCTTGTAACGACTCCTGCATCATCGTAGTGTCCAGCATCCTCATACAATACGAGAAAGACCGAACGAACTGTGGGAGCCCACAGGCTAAAGGTACATTGATTTTTGGTATAAGTTACTCCTAGTTTTAAATCTCTCATATTCTTGATCGTGTCCATACTCATCATTATCACCGTCACTTTTAAAGTGGATTCATTTAATAGTATTGGCGCCTGATTCATAAGACAGACCTCTCAGACTGATAAATCGCCTATATTTTTCAGTATATGCTAGGCCGCGCCAATTGGCTTGGGTTTAGGTCTACTATTATTATCGGAATATTCAAGTGGATACGTGATGGTACAGTAATCGTGTTACTGCTTGATTAGCTCGAGTCTTCAATATAAAAAAGGCATCTGTCTATACAGACAGATGCCTTAGAATTACCCTGGGTAAAATATCTGAAACGAATTCTGTTACCTAGTCTATCGTTTATTCAGCAGTGGCTTGATTTACGAGTTCAACAACTTCTTCAGCTGTCCGCATGTCAAGCGCTTTTGTTGCTAGTTCCTGCATCTCTGCCCGAGATAAACGGGAAATCTGACTCCGAGCTGGGAGAATGGAAGTTGCACTCATACTGAATTCATCAAGGCCAAGGCCAAGCAGCAATGGAATTGCAGTCGCATCGCCAGCCATCTCCCCACACATACCAGCCCAGCGGCCTTCACGATGTGCAGCATCGATAACCATCTTAACCAGACGAAGAATAGCTGGGTTGTATGGCTGATACAGGTAGGATACCCGTTCATTCATACGATCAGCAGCCATCGTATACTGAATCAGATCGTTCGTTCCAATGCTAAAGAAGTCCACTTCCTTAGCAAATTGATCAGCCATCACAGCTGTAGATGGGATTTCCACCATAATACCAAGCTGAATGCTATCAGAAACAGCTGTTCCTTCCGCAATCAATTTCGCTTTTTCTTCCTCCAGAAGTGCTTTCGCTTCTCGGAATTCACCGAGTGTAGCAATCATCGGGAACATAATCCGTAGGTTACCGTGAACACTTGCACGAAGCAATGCACGAAGCTGTGTTCTGAAAATGTCTTGACGTTCCAGACAAAGACGAACCGCGCGGAATCCAAGGAATGGGTTCATCTCTTTCGGAAGATCGAGATACGGCAATTCCTTATCGCCACCGATATCAAGTGTACGAACTACAACCGGTTTCCCTTCCATTTTTTCCAGCACAGTCTTATAAGCATTATACTGGATTTCTTCGGATGGAAGCTTATCACGGCCCATATACAAGAACTCTGTACGGTAAAGACCTACGCCTTCACCACCGTTATCTAATACGCCTGCAACATCATTTGGAGTACCGATGTTGGCAGCAAGTTCTACATGAACGCCATCCTTTGAAATCGTAGGTTCACTGCGCAGCTTTCTCCATTCCTCAACCTGTTTCGCATAAGCTTCTTGCTTCTTGCGGTATTCTGCTACGGTTTCTTCAGAAGGATTGATCAGTACATTCCCTTCGAGACCATCAACGATAATCAGATCGCCAGCTTTAACGGCAGAAAGAACATTCTTTGTTCCAACCACTGCAGGGATCTCTAAGGAACGTGCCATGATCGCTGAGTGAGATGTACGTCCACCAATATTTGTAGTGAAACCTTTTACATAAGTTCGATTCAATTGTGCTGTATCAGAAGGAGTCAAATCCTCAGCAATAACAATAACCTCTTCACTAATCTCAGACGGACTTACATAATTTAGTCCTAGAAGATGCTTCAAGATTCGCTTCGTTACATCACGCATGTCAGCTGCACGTTCTTGTAGATAGGCGCTTTTCATCTTCTCAAACATTTCAATGAATTGTGTTGCAGTTTCATTTAAGGCATATTCCGCAGTTACCGATTCAGCAGCGATTTTATCTCTCACTGGGTTGATAAGCTCAGGATCCTCAAGAATCAGAAGGTGAGATTCGAAAATCTCAGCCTTCTTCTCACCAAGCTCTTGACGTGTGCGCTCCTTGATTGCTTCCAGCTCCGCTTTCGATTTCTCAAGCGCAGAGTCCAGCTTCGAGATCTCACGACTAACGTCATCTGTCTGCTGATGAGTCACCGTATAATCAGGGTGCTCTAAGGTAAATGCGCGGGCAATGGCAATACCCGCCGATGCCGCGATCCCCTTAATATTACTCATTGATTTCGCCCAGCCCTTCGTTAATCATCACTTCTGAAAGAGCAGTCAGCGCTTCGTTTTCACTTGCCCCTTCCGAGATTAGCGTCAATGTGTCCCCTTGTTCTAGTCCTAAGGAGAGAACTCCAAGAATAGATTTCAGGGTTACTTTTTTGCCGTTTGCTTCTGCAAAAGATTCGGTATCTTTAAATTTATTAGCTGTGTTTACCAATGCTGTTGCAGGGCGTGCGTGGATTCCGTCCTCGTCAATAATTCTGAATGTTTTTTGCATGTTTATCATCCCTCTTTCTTCATTATCTTCTTAATTTAATATTTACCCAAACTTATTGAATTGTAATAATATTGGGTTCTCCCGCCTTAACAACACCCGTCTTATTCAGCTTCACCGAGACTCCCTCAGGAAGATTCGAGAAGATCACCGGAGTGATTATGGATTTCGCATGCTCTTTCACATAATCGAGATCCACCTCCATAATCGGCTGTCCAGCTGAAACAAGGTCTCCCTCGTTCACAAGCACTTTAAAGCCTTGTCCTTTTAACTTGACTGTATTGACACCTATATGAACAAGCACTTCTTTACCGCCATCAGACATAATGCCGATTGCGTGTTTGCTTGGGAAGACATTAAATACTTTACCGTACACTGGAGATGAAATCTTTCCATCGTGCGGTAATACTGCAAATCCATCTCCTGTCATTCGTTCAGCGAACACGGGATCAGGTACATTTGAGATGTCCATCAGTTCACCATTGACGGGAGAGACAATATCTTCAAGAATAACAGCATCACCATCTTGTGCAGCTTCTTGCTCCACAACTGCTGGCTTCTCGATAACTGTATCCTGAGAAGTATCTTTAGAATTATCTTTAGAAGCTACAGGAGTCTTTCCAGATATAATATCCTGAATCTGTGACTTAATCGTATCCGAACGGGTTCCAAAAATTGCTTGGATATTGTTCCCTACTTCGAGTACCCCTGACGCACCTAATTGTTTCAAACGAGTCTTATCTACATTGTCTTTATCCTTAACTTCAACCCGCAGACGTGTAATACATGCATCCAAATGTGCAATGTTAGACTGTCCACCAAGGGCAACCAAAATGTTATTTGGAAGCTCATCCTTGCTAGTCCCTCCTGAATTCGTGCTCTCCTCATTCTCAGAAGGCGCTTCGCGTCCAGGCGTTTTAAGATTGAATTTCCGGATAACAAATCGGAAACCAAAGTAGTAAACTACCGCCATTACCAAACCGACAATGATAACATTCCACCATGGTGTCCGGTTTGGAATAACACCGAAAATCACGTAGTCAATCAAACCACCAGAGAACGTCATTCCAATCTTTGTGCTTAGAAGGTGCATAGTCATAAAGGATAGACCTGCAAATACTGCATGCACCGCAAACAGCAAAGGTGCTACAAAGAGAAATGAGAATTCAAGCGGCTCTGTAATACCTGTCAAGAAGGAGGTAAGAGCAGCAGAACCCATAATACCGGCAACAAGTTTCTTGTTCTCCGGTCTAGCCTCATGATAAATGGCAAGTGCTGCAGCTGGAAGACCGAACATCATAAACGGAAACTTACCCGTCATAAAGGTACCTGCTGTGAATTCCACACCATCTCGAAGCTGAGCCATGAAAATATTCTGGTCTCCTCGTACGTACTGACCAGCCTGATTCACATATTCCCCGAACTCGAACCAGAACGGAGAGTAAAAGATGTGATGCAGTCCAAAAGGAATTAACCCCCGCTCCACAACGCCGAATATAAACGCAGAAAGTGTCATATTCTGCTCAAGCATAAAGTGGGAGGCTGTGTTCAATCCGGATTGGATCGGCGGCCAGATGATTGTCATCAGCAAGCCCAGTAACACAGATAGCACTGCTGTCATAATGGGTACAAATCGCTTACCTGCAAAGAATCCTAAGTACGACGGCAGTTCAATCTTATAAAATCTTCGATACATACTAGCCGCCAAAATACCAACGATAATACCACCGAATACCCCTGTGGCAAGTGTAGGAATGCCTAACACGCTAGCATAGGCATTATCAGAACCGATCATAGAATCAGTAACACCAATTACTGATCCCATTGTCACGTTCATGACAAGGTAACCGATAATGGCAGCCAGGCCGGCAACTCCTTCACCGCCAGCTAATCCAACAGCTACACCGACAGCAAACAGTAAGGACAAATTCGTAAAGACGATCTGTCCCGAGTTCATCATAACGGTTGCAATCGATTGAACCCAGCTAGTGTCGAGCCAAGGGACGTATTGAAGAAAGTCAGGGTTGACCAGCATATTACCAAGCCCTAGTAGTAAACCTGCCGCAGGCAGAATGGCTACTGGTAACATGAGAGCCTTCCCGACTCTTTGCAAGACCCCAAAAAGCCGTTTAAACATAAGTTTTTTCTCCCTTTCATCTTGTTGTATGAGCTTGGTGTCGAAGCAAAACTTCAAACCGAAAAAAAGGCATGAGCATACACCAGGATCTCGGTCCATTTCTAAATCTTCATGGGATTAGATTACCCATAAAAGCTTAGAAACAACCAAAAATGTCCTGTTATACACTCATGCCTGATCGAATCAGTTACACGTTGATTTGTAGTTTAACTTCATTACTGAACCGTATTATAGCACCCATGATTTCGGTTTTCAAGCGCTTGGAATATGTTTTTTTGAATCTTCATCTACTATTCATTTTGCTCTTTCTTTTGTGCAAGTCGCTGTAAATGAATCGTCAGATACCCCGCTTCTGCAGCATAAATCGGTTTTTTTAAACGATGCTCCATCATCTTGGTAAGTTTCCAAGCCAGCGCATACATTTCAGGATACTCTCGCTTAAGCAGATCATCAAGTGAATCTGTTTCTTCCACGGGTTCTCCACGACGTACTCTTTCGAGTGCAAACCGAAGATGTGTTATTAATCTGGAATAATCCAATGAATCCCTCGGGATATTATATTCCATTTTTTCTTCAACCATTTGAACTAGGTCAGACACAAGCTCGGAATATTTCCTTACTTCTGAAATATGCTGATTCGTCAATGCCCCGTGAAAGTGAAGTGCGATAAATCCAACTTCGTCCTCTCCAAGATCTACATGCAATCGGTTCTTGATCGTGTTTACAGCATACTCTGCCATTTTAAACTCTTCAGGGTATAATTCCCTTGTCTCATATAAAAAAGGATTATGAATAACTAGCCCTTGAGCAATACGTTTAATGGCAAAGGCAATATGATCAGTCAAAGCAATGTGAATATGTTCATTCAGCGGTCCATTACCTGACTTGGAAGCATGAAGAATAATATCATTCATCGCTTCTATCAATGGTTCATCAATCTGTGGAACGAGCTGCTTGTACTGCTCCTGTTCCTCAGGCTTGGTCAAAATAAACATTTTTTCCACGGCTGAGAGAGGGATTACATCTTTCGTTTTGCGATTGAATCCTATCCCTTTACCAATGACAACAACCTCTTCATGTTCTGGATGCTTAGCAATAATTACATTGTTATTTAAAACTTTAGCCACTTGTAGGCTGCTCACATCACGCACCTCTTTTGATCACACTATACCCGCAATCTTAACAGATAAGCGGCATTTCAGCAAAAGGAAAGGCCGCCCATAGAATCGAGCAGCCTGATTTTTGATTATTCGGTGTCTATATTCGTCTTCTGAGTGACTACTTCTGGTTCGATCGCAACCGGCTTTTGTACCGGTGTGACAGGACGCTTCGTAAAATTCTGAATCAATTGCTCAACATCGATTCCTGATACACTTTTCAGCATTTCAGGGGCAGTAGCCATCAATTCTGTTACATAATTACTAACCCGCGCGGCTCCTTCACCTTTGCCCGTATCGACCACCGTCAACTTATCAATGGACGAAATCGGCTCAGCAATTTTACCTGCAAGCTCTGGAAGCATATTAACAATAACATCGAGAATTGCTGCCTCTCCATAATTCTTAAATGCTTCTGCCAGCTTCTCTTTCGCTTCCGCTTCGGCTAAACCACGCAGACGGATAACTTCTGCCTCTGCTGTACCTTTTGCACGTTCTGCGTCTGCCTCTGCTAAACCATCAAGTCGCTTTTGTTCGGCGGATGCCTTGGCCTGTGTTTCGATGGAGTACTGAATGGCATCAGCTTCACGCATTTTACGAGCTTTATCGGCTTCTGCTGCCTGTTCCACTGCATAACGATCTGCATCGGCCTTTTTCTTCACTTCAGCATCATATTGTTTCTGGCGGACCATGATTTCTTTATCTTGAAGATCAATCTCACGCTCTTTCCGAACGAGTTCTACCTTCATTTGCTCTTCAACCATTGTCTGTTTAGCACGAGCCTCTTGAATATGATAGGCCTGGTCCGCTTCCGCTTTCGCAGTATCCTGATCTTTCTTAAAGGATGCAACCTTCAGTTCCTTTTCTTTGGCTGCCTCTGCAATGTTCGTATCACGTAATAACTCTGCTTTCTGCCCTTCTTCTTCTGCACGTGCCTTTTGAATACGAGCATCACGCACCGCTTCCGCTTCGGCTATTTCTGCATCACGCTTAACGGTAGCAATTCTCGGCTTACCAAGCGCTTCCAGATAACCATGCTTATCACGCACATCTTTAATGGTGAAGGAAACGATTTGAAGACCCATTTTCTTCAAATCGCGTGCAGCGACCCCTTGAACTTCCTGAGCAAATTTATCTCGATTCCTATAGACTTCTTCCACTGTCATGGAACCTAGGATAGCACGAAGGTGACCTTCAAGCACTTCTTGTGCTTCGCCCTTAAGAGCTTCAATTGGCTTACCCATGAATTGCTCAGCTGCTGTTGCAACATCTTCAATAGAACTTCCCACTTTAATGATCGCAACCCCATCCGCCATAACCGGAACACCCTGTTCCGTGTAAACTTCTGGAGTCATTACATCAAGCTTGTGTGACAAGAGCGAGACAAATTCAGATTGTTGGAATACAGGTAAAATAAATGCACCGCCACCACGAACAATTTTGATCTTACGGCCCGTTTCATCATCAGAAATATGCTTGCTTCCAAGAAAAGACCCAGTAACAATCATAGCTTCATCTGGACTAACCGTCTTATAGCGAGCCCAGAAAGCTAACCCCAATACAATAATAACCCCTACTACAATCGACGGAACAACTAAAAATTCTGGCATGCTCTCAATCATCTCCCTTTCGTTCTTCCAGCTCGGATACTCTAAGAACACCCTCTGCTATGTCCACAATGACGACCCGGACTCCAGCAGCAACCGGCTTTTTGTCAAAACTGGAGGCAATATGTAATGTGTTCCCAGCTCCTACCTTTACCATAACTTCACCAAAGCCTTGTGCAGGTACCGGTACTGTCACTTCACCAATCCGTCCGGCCATTTCTCGAATCGAGAAGCCGGTAGAATTCTCACTATTCTCCATCGGCCGCACATAACCAAAAAACACAGCAATGGATATCAAAATGGCGATAAGAACAGAAAGAACGATCTGTGGCACTGAGGACAAATCCGTGTATTTCTCGAGCATAATGCCCGTGCCTCCGAATACAGTGACTGCAGTAGCCAGTACAACCGGTTTTAAAAAATCGACGGATAGGAAATCAAGCACTCCATCCAGCGCACCAGAAAGTACATCCCCTAGCAGTACTGTCACAATGGCAAACAAAACACCTCCAACCAGACATCCCCAAAACAGTGCCTCCATGTTGACTGCCTCCTTCAGAATCCCTTACTGTATATAACAATTAATACGTATCAAAGTTCAAAACGGTTTCAAATATTTACCTAGTTTACATGAATATCTCTAATATATATCATAGATTGGCTGAAACCATGACAAAAGAGGCTGTCCCAAAAAATTTAGGTCTTACGGGTTGGCCTCGTTTGTTGTTGTGAGATGCTCCGCGTACGAAACGTTCCTCCCCTCGCTGTTGCCCCCAAATTTCCGGGAATTATTCTAGCAAGGAAGAAATTCGGGGGCAAAGGCGACCGCTACCGCTGGTCCGGAATCGTTTCGTTCTCTCCGCTGCTTCGTGCATATCCATTCAACAGACAACGCAAAGAAACCGCCCTTTGGTAGAATGGAAGCGACTAAGCCACCATCTATAAAGGAGCGGTTTCATTTGTACATTCAATATTCCATCAATCAACTTACCTTCAATGAATTTAGAGGAAGACATCCCCGAAAACCATCTTTCCCGACTCGTCAACATCGCTGTTAATTGTCTGGTACGGAAAACCAATTCACTATTGGGTACAGTCTACATCAGCGACCTACGGATACTCGCTGTCTGAAGCCACATTTAGAGAAGGTGAACTCTACGCTAGGGAAACTCCCGAGCACTGTCATTGCGGATGCGATATGGTCGCGAAGAAACTACAGTTATTTGGAAGACAATCAGATTCAGGCCGTGGTGAAGTACAATATCACATAGAGAAATCAAAGAAGTGGAAAGAGTATATTAACCGGATCGCCAACTGGACGTATGACGAAGCAAGTGATACCTGGTGTTGTCCAGGCGGAAAGATCTTAAGGTTTCGCTATGAGAGGAAACAATGCACGGAAAGTGGCTATGAAATCAAGAGCCGACACTACCGAAGTGAAGACTGTAGATCCTGTTCGTTAAAGAGCCGATGCACGAAAGCCCAGAGGAATCGGGAGATGCTTGTCCAAAGTAAGCCTAGAGGTCGGATGGCTTTCGCTTGCCCACAATCTGTTAAAGTGGGCGACAATAAATCAAAAAAGTCCAAGCTAGAAACTCCTATAGAGTCTGCCTTCGACCTTTTTGTATAAATTAGATGAAGAAGCTATCCCTAAGTAAAAAAATCTACTTTTGGGACAGCCTCTTTTATTTCTTTTAACACTAGAGAGACATTTTATAAATACTCATTACATCTTCACGCTGCAGTTTACGGAAGTTCCCGAATGGACCGAAGCGCATTGTCTTATCCACCATTAATTCAAAATTGCTGTCATCAATATTATAATCACCAAGTGTGCTAGGAGCTCCGATAGACGTCCAGAAATCGCGTAAAGCTTGGATTCCCTCTAGTCCGATCTCCTTATCTGACTTACCAGCTGGGTCAATGCCGAATACGTTTATAGCCAAGCGCTTAAAGCGAGCTACATCGACATCTATATTGTGTTTCATCCAATTCGGGAACAGAATAGCAAGCCCGCCGCCATGCGGGATATCGTAGACCGCGGATACCGCATGTTCTATATTATGGGTTGCCCAGTCTCCACGAAGTCCCATATTGATCATTCCATTGAGCGCCATTGTTCCACAGTACATAATCGTCTCACGAAGTTCGTAGTTTTCTAAGTCCTCGATAAGCTTTGGTGCGGTTTCTATAACAGAGCGTAGAATCGTCTCACAAAAACCATCTTGAATCGGGGTATTCGTATCCAGATGGAAATAGTGCTCCAATACATGTGACATAATATCGACCATGCCATAAACCGTCTGATCTTTTGGCAAAGAAAAAGTATGCGTTGGATCAAGAATGGAGAATGCCGGGTTTGCCAGTATACTTCCCCATCCCAGTTTTTCCTTGGTCATCTCATTCGTAATAACCGATCCACCATTCATCTCTGATCCCGTAGCAGCCATCGTCAACACTGTACCGAGCGGTAGAGCAGCTTGCGGGACGGCCTTTCGTTCCACAAAGTCCCACATATCTCCTTCATACTTCGCGCCTACAGCAATTGCCTTGGAGCAATCAAGAACACTTCCCCCACCAACAGCAAGGATTAAATCAATATGATGTTCACGGCACAGCTCTACACCCTTATGAACTGTAGATAGACGTGGATTCGGTTCAACACCACTTAGTTCGGTTACCTCTACACCGATCTCATCTAATAGAGATATGACCTGTTCATAAAGTCCACTGCGTTTAATGCTTCCCCCGCCATAAACTAGAAGCACCTTTTGACCATAGTTAGGTACTTCGTTCTTCAATGAGCTCAGCTTGCCTTTACCAAAAATTAATTTGGTCGGATTATAAAATTCAAAAGGTCCCATACGTTTTCCAACCTCCATTAATGTAATCGAATTGTGATATAACTATCTAATTATACTATTCTACCTGCCTCAAAACAAAACAGCCGCGATTCCCACATAGGAAACCACGACTGATAATGAATTACTCGCCACTTCATAAAACTCCATAAAACGCAGGATATTACGCTTACTCTGCTGAATATCCCATGCTAGCAAGGAAGCGTCTAAAAGCCAGCATTCCTTCTTCTGTATGCTTATAGACACCAGCCTGTTCAAGAATCGTAGTGAAAATATCGCCAACTTCAGCGCGGATCAGCTCTACTGCTTGATCCTTTGAAATGCCATCTTTCGTGCGATCCTTCAACTGATTAATCCACTCAAGATGAACGCCTAAAGCATGATCCGACGCATGAGCTGCTTCATACAATTTGCTATCTCCTGCTAAAATATCCGCGATTTGATCCAGCTCCACCTTTAGTCTTCCCGGAAGTATAGCTAACCCCATCACTTCGATCAAGCCGATATTTTCTTTCTTAATATGATGCATTTCACGATGAGGATGAAAAATCCCTTCCGGATACTGTTCATTCGTCCGATTATTACGAAGTACCAGATCCATTTCATATCCACCTTCAGCATTTCGACGTGCAATAGGAGTAACGGTATTATGACGGATTCTCTGTCCTTCAATCTCGCTCTGAGCCTCGATATCCACGTAAGGATCGCTATAACCTTTCCATGCCTCATAAATATCGTTAGCACATTCCAAGAGCACACTTCGATCCTGTGAAGATAAGCGAATGACCGACATCGGCCACTTCACAATGCTTACAGAAACATCCGGATAACCCTCATGTCTAAATCCAGCAACTTTTGGTGCCATTTGAATCGGGAAGGTATGTCTACCACCCTGAAAATGATCATGTGTCAGAATGGACCCGCCAACAATCGGCAGATCTGCATTCGAACCGAGGAAATAATGGGGATAAGCATCAACAAATCCAAGTAATCGAGCCAGTGTATCTTTTGTTAATTTCATAGGCACATGGTCATGATGGAGTACGATACAATGCTCGTTATAATAAACATATGGAGAATATTGAAACAACCACTTTTCACCGTTTAATTCCAGTGGTAATACTCTTAAATTTTGCCGAGCAGGGTGATTAACCCGTCCCGCATAACCAACATTCTCCCGACATAACTGACACTTCGGATATATAGGAGGAGGAAGTAGCTTCGCCATCGCGATCTCTTTCGGGCTCTTTTCTGGCTTCGAAAGATTAATCGTGATTTCAATATCACCATACGCGCTTGTATGCTTCCAGTATTCATTCTTGGATACCCGGTCCATACGAATGTAGTTGGAGTCGATACACAGCTTATAAAACTCGCTAGTTGCAGCCTCGATCCCTTGCACCTGCTCCGTATTCCGGAAAGCACGGACAACCTCAGAAGGGCGAGCCATTAAGCGACCCATTATTTTAGCATCAAGCAGATCTCGATACGTATCTGTATTCTCAGGGATCAAACCGATCGAATGACCGTAATCAATCAATACATCTACAAATGATTGAGGACTATCAACTGGCTCATCATTTACCTGACCAGCATATGGTTCACTAAATCCGAAATCCTCCAGGAGTAGATTACGACTATAATCATAATCTGCTTCCTGAATTAATCCCTTCCTAAGAGCAAACAAGACTAGACGTTCAACCGCATGCAGCACTTCGCTGACTTCGGGTATTCTCGTTGTCAGATTCTCCATTCCCAGTCCCCCTCTAGTTGTCGCCATATCCGTTCGGGCGACTATTATGCCATCTCCATGCGCTTTCGATAATATCTTCAAGCTTGTTACGGGAAGGATTCCAACCTAGTACACTTCTAGCTTTATCAGATGATGCAACCAAAATAGCCGGATCTCCAGCACGACGGGCTTCCATAACAACCGGAATTTCCACCCCTGTCACTTGCTTAGAAGTTTCTATAACTTCTTTAACAGAGAAGCCTTTACCATTACCTAAGTTAAACACATTACTATCTTCACTACGGCGCAGGTAATCAACAGCTCTTAAATGCGCATCAGCCAGATCGCTTACATGAATATAATCACGGATACAAGTACCATCTGGTGTCGGATAGTCGTCACCGAATACTGAAATATGAGCACGTTGTTTCAGCGCCGTCTGAAGCACGAGAGGAATTAAGTGTGTCTCCGGACGGTGATCCTCACCGATTTTGCCACCTGCATGGGAGCCCGCAGCATTGAAATATCTTAATGATACGTACTTGATGCCGAGCACCTGATCAAACCAAGACATCATTCTTTCCATCATCAGCTTGGTCTCGCCATACACATTCGTTGGGTGTGTGCGATCCTTCTCGTCAATCGGCACTTTCTCCGGTTCACCATACGTTGCCGCTGTTGAAGAGAACACGATTTTTTTCACACCAGCATCATTCATCGCTTCCAGCAAGCAAAGCGTACCATACACATTGTTGTCGTAGTATTTAACTGGATTCTTCATGCTTTCCCCTACAAGGGAGTTGGCAGCGAAGTGAATAACAGCATCGATTTCATTTTCAGCGAATAACTTCTTCAATAATGCCTTATCTCGAAGATCTCCTTCATAAAGCTTTCCACCAAGCAGCGCTTCACGATGTCCTGTCTCCAGACTATCAATCACAACAACTTCCTCACCGCGGTCAAGCAGCTCCGCAACCGTATGGGAACCAATATACCCAGCACCACCCGTTACAAGTATCGCCATTTTACAACGCCTCCTCTATTTCATGTACGCCCTGACCAACACCGCACACATAGAAATCTGGTTTCAGTCCGGTTCTTGATTCGTAATTGTGTGCAACTTGCTCAATCACGCTATCAACCTTATCCTCATGGACCAGCGCTACAGTACATCCACCAAATCCAGCTCCCGTCATACGCACACCCAAGGTACCTGACTCTCTCTGGAATTCTTCGACCATCGCATCTAGTTCATCACCGGTTACTTCATATAAATAACGCAAGGAATCATGGGATTGATTCATATACTGACCGAAGGAATCGAGATCACCTTTTTTCAGCGCTTCTACCGAATCAAGCACGCGTTGATTTTCCTCCACAACGTGCTTCGCGCGGCGTCTTACCGTCTCATCAAGAATGCTATCTTGCAGTGTTTCGAATTGATCTGGCTTCAGCTGCGCCAAATACTGAAGAGCAGGAATTTCTTTTTGCAAAATTTCAAGAGCCTGATCACACTCACTACGACGTTCATTATATTTAGAATCGATAAGACCTCGGCGTTTGTTGGTATTGGCAATCACAATTTTATAAGCTCCCGTCTCAAAAGGAACAAGCTCGTACTCCAGCGTATCGCACATCAGCAGAATAGCGTGGTCCTTACGCCCGTTAGCTACCGCAAACTGATCCATAATACCGGAATTAACGCCCACAAACAGATTTTCAGCTTTCTGTGACAACTTCGCAATTTCAACCGTATCTGTCTCTTTACCTTCCATGGACAAAAGCGCATAAGCGGTAACAACTTCAATTGAAGCAGAAGAGGAAAGTCCTGCTCCGTTCGGGATATCGCCATGATAGAGAAGGTCATAACCCTTACTAAGTTCCAAGCCCATCTTCTCTAACTCTTTGATCACCCCTACTGGGTAATCGGTCCACTGATCGCTTTTACTTCCGAAATCATCTTGGATTGAACCAACAACTTCATATGGAATATTCGTTGAGGCAAAGGATATTTGCTGATCATCACGTTGTCTGATAATAAGCGTTGTACCGAATTCAAGCGCTGCTGGAAGAACATATCCACCATTATAATCCAAATGCTCTCCAATCAGATTTACACGTCCTGGTGCGTTAAACACCCGGTATACATTGTTACTCTCACCATATTTTTCGACGAACTTCTTTATTAGCTGCTGTGTATTCATCCGTTAATCACTCCATCCTATGCATATGGTAGTTCTGTTATCCATAGTATAAAAGATTCATCAAAAGAGGGTAATGCAGTCTTGTGTGTTACATATGGATAAATGTGACCTTACGTTGTAAACTATTTATAAAATCAATGTACTTCCATGTACAATTCCCCCGTGAAAAAGGCAGGTTACACCATGACTAAAAAGGAAAGCTACGCTGTAGCTTCAAGCCCGGTTCATTCTAACTCCAGTGTACTAAAGGTACTGTTCGCCGGTGAAAGCCAGACGAAACCAGATCATGCATTAGGGCCGAAAATATATGACTACTATTTACTTCATGCCGTTGAAGCTGGACAGGGAACCTTTCGTACGGAAAGCGACGTGTTTAATCTTGGGCCTGGAGACTGCTTTCTCATCCACCCAGGACAACTAGTCAGCTATGTATCTAATCCATCGGATCCATGGAAATATCGATGGGTCGCATTCACTGGAGATGCAAGTCATGATTTAGTGGAGTCTGCGGGCTTTCTTCCAGACTTCCCTGTTCTACACTCTTCTGAAATGAGTCAAGTACCAACGTATATACAACAAATACAGGAACGATTTCACACAAAAGAGGAGAGCTCTCATACAGCCGCTATTGGATATCTTCATCTTATCTGGGCTGAAATCATGAACCATACGAGTCGCCCGCTTCAGCTAGAGGTCGTAGAGCCTCAGGTCCAGCGGACAGTGAAGCAAATGATCAACTATATGACTTCTCAGTATGCGCATCCTGTCTCAATCGAGCAGATGTGTACAAGCCTTGGTTATAATCGAGCATATTTGTCCCGCATATTCAAAAAAGAAACGGGTATTTCTCCTGTAACATACCTGCTTAAGCTAAGAATTGATCAGGCAAAGCGACTTCTTCGCGAACGCCCTGAGCTCTCTGTTGAGCAAGTTTCCGCGTCGGTCGGATTAACCGATCCCCTCTATTTCTCAAGGCAGTTCAAGCGTTTCTGTGGACAATCGCCATCAAGTTACCGCAAAGACATCACTGGCTTATAAACCTTGTTAGCAAAAAGATAGCCCGCTTTTCTCATGTAGGAAAGCGGGCTGTGTATTTTAGTATTTGTATCATGGTGTGGCTTTGCTGTTATCCCTCATTTTCTGTTTTTAGAATAGTCTCAATTCGGTCAAGCTCTTCCTTCGAGAATTCGAGATTATTCAATGCAGCAACGTTATCCTCAATCTGGCTAACTTTACTTGCTCCGATAAGTGCTGAGGTAATCCGTCCACCGCGGAGCGCCCATGCCAGAGCAAACTGCGCCAGACTTTGGCCACGCGCAGCAGCCATCTGGTTTAATGCGCGGATTTTGCGAAGCACCTCTGGGGTAATATTATTCTCATTCAAGAACACAGAAGAACTAGCGGCCCGGGAATCGTTCGGAACACCGTTCAAATATTTATTCGTTAACATTCCTTGAGCTAGGGGAGTAAACGCAATACTACCTACACCGTTCTCTTCAAGGATATCAAGCAGACCATTCTCCACGGAGCGATTCAGCATGGAATAACTTGGTTGATGAATTAATAACGGTGTTCCTAAGCTCTTTAGAATCGTAACGGCTTCTTGTGTCTTCTCTGGTGAGTAGTTGGATATCCCCACGTAGAGCGCCTTACCTGAACGAACAATATGATCGAGTGCCATCATCGTCTCTTCCAAAGGAGTATCCGGATCCATACGGTGTGAATAAAAAATATCGACATAATCAAGTCCCATGCGTTTCAAGCTCTGATCCAGACTGGAAATCATATACTTGCGCGAACCCCACTCTCCGTAAGGTCCAGGCCACATATAGTACCCTGCTTTGGAAGAAATAACGAGCTCATCCCGATATGGCTTCATATCTCTCGATAATATTCTCCCAAATGTCTCTTCAGCCGATCCTGCTGGTGGTCCGTAATTATTAGCTAAGTCAAAATGAGTGATCCCGAGATCGAATGCACGCGTAATCATGCTGCGTCCGTTCTCATAAGCATCTACACCACCAAAATTATGCCATAATCCAAGGGATATAGCCGGTAGCTTCAAGCCTGATCGCCCACAGCGATTATATTTCATTCCCTCATAGCGGCTTTCGCTTGCTACATATGTCACTTGCGATCCCTGCCTCTCTGAAATTGCATGAATTATATGATGCCTTATTATATCTTAGCTTGTTTAAATGGCTGTTGACAAGAAAACGATTACATCGTTGATCTGTACGGCTGTTGTTCCCATGAATTAAATATCTCGGTGAAGCAGCGCCGCAGCCTCAGACATGACCTTTCCAATACGATCTGCGATAAGCAGTCCTGCGCGATGATCATAGGGTGTAGGATCTGCATTTAAGAGTGCTATTTTACTGCCATGAAAATAGTTCACGAGCTCTGCCGCTGGATGCACCGTCAGTGACGTCCCTCCAATAATTAATAGGTCGGCTGTTGATATTTCCTGCACTGAACGCATTAGAATTTGCTGGTCCAGCTCTTCTTCATATAAGACGACATCCGGTTTAATGATGCCACTACAATCTGGACAACGAGGAACCGTCTGCTTGATTTGCATAATCTCTTGTAGAGAATAAAACCTTGAACAATCCATGCAATAATTACGATGGATAGAGCCATGCAGCTCAAGAACATTTGTACTCCCTGCTGTCTGATGCAGGCCATCTATATTTTGTGTGATGACAGCCTTAAGCTTTCCTTCCTGCTCAAGTCTTGCTAACAGGCTATGACAACCATTCGGCTTGGCATGAGGATGCAGCATTTTACTGCGGTAAAAATCATAAAACACTTCGGGATGTTCCATAAAAAACGTATGGCTAAGCAGTTCCTCCGGAGGATACGGAGAATGCTGCTCCGTCTGATAGAGCCCTGCAGCAGACCTGAAGTCTGGTATACCGCTCTCAGTCGATGTACCTGCTCCGCCAAAAAAAACGATATAATCACTTGCTTCAATCCAAGTAGCTAATCTTTCGATTCTTTCCTTATTCTCCACTCTACGCACCTCCGTACAGCACCATAAAATAACAAATCTATAGGATTACACTAATATCATTATAATCAGAGATCACAACATCGGCATCTATTAGATGCTCGCCACCTTCCTCTCCAGGGTAGATTCCAATCGCCATTGCTGTGCCAGCTTGCTTAGCCATCTGCATGTCACCGTTACTATCTCCGATCACGACAGTTTCATGGTGCCCTAGTCCAAGCTTTCTGCAAGCCAGCTCCACCATTTCAGGATGCGGTTTGCTGTTCTCTACCTGATCACGGCCTATAACCACCGAGAAGTACTGCCCTATTCCCATCCATTCTAAATGTTCCAATGCAGCTTCGGTATGGTCTGAAGTGACAACAGCCATTTCGATAGAAGCTTTCTTGCAATGTTGTAAAAACGGTTCCAAGCCCGGCATCGGAAGGGCCGGTTTATCCTGCCTTATATGATACATCGCATTTTTCGTGATTTGATTGACTTGTACGATTGCTTCATTCCAAGGCATACCAGCTGCATAAAGATGCCATGCCAAAATCCCTGTGGTTTCCTCTACACTCCCCATAGAAAGCGGTCCTTGAACATCATAATCAAGCATCTTCCCGTCTGTGCCATGGATTGTCCCAAGCACTTTGTCTCGGGGTACTACAAATCCCGCTCCCATAAGGGCGAGACGCTCTTCCATGAACTTCAGAACATAGTCAGCAAAGCCGCCCCAGAGCGCCATAAAATGAAGCAGTGTACCATCCTTATCGAATAATACCCCCCGGCACGAGGATGAGCGTCCATTCACCTGAATAATTGGCAAGCAAAATCCCTCCCTTTTATTCGATGATACTCTTTCTAAATAGAAATGTCTCCTTTTTCTTCCTTCATATGTGAGGTCTTAAAGCATAGGTCTATCTTTTCAACAAATACTTGGATAGTCGATACTTCGACACATTTGAAAACGTTGACAACACCTGACTTTGTGATTTAAATCACCTATTTAAAACTTTAATAAGAGTAATTTTAAATTGTAGATGAAATTAACGATCTCAACAGAGAACTCAACTATATAAAGGCCCAGTTCCAATAATCAGGGCCACGGGGGGAAACCATGAATCGCACCATAGAACAGAAGGGAGAAACCTTCTTTCTCAACCTACGTTTCATTCTAATCGTTACCGTATTTATAGGAAATGCGATAGAACCTTTAATTACCCGAATGGAGAGTCTTCACACGCTATACCTGTGGATTTTTTCATTCCAAATGCCTCTGTTCGTTCTCGTAACCGGGTATTTTGCCAAAAAATCGATGACTGGTAAGCAAGCTCGTGATGTACTGCTTCAGATCGGTTTGCAGTATGTTATCTTCCAAAGCTTGTATTCCATATTGGATGCTACTGTTTTTCATGTAGAAGATATTCATCGCTCTTTCTTCGCTCCATATCTTCTACTATGGTTTCTATTCAGCCACGCATGCTGGCGCATGCTGCTTATGGCAATGAATAAATTAACCGCAGCGCAGCAACTTCTCATTGCCGGCTTACTTGGCGTGTTCGTTGGTTATTTGCCTGTTGATGGTGTTTGGTTAAGCATCAGCCGAACATTTGTCTTCTTCCCATTTTTTATAGCCGGTTATCATTTTTCTTTCGAAACATTCAGCCAGCGCTTCAAGCCATCTATAAAACTCATTTCGGCTTTTCTCTCGCTGCTACTGTTGCTTGTATTTAGCCTCTCGGGTAACAAACTGAATGTAGGCTGGTTTTACGGTAGTTTAACATATATGCAGCTGGGACATGACGCCTGGTATGCTGGTGTGTTCCGAGTTGCCACATATGCGCTACAGCTCATTGCATCAATAGCATTTCTCGCCTGGATTCCCATGACTGTGAGTCGTATTACGGATCTGGGTCGCCGTACATTATACGTATTCTTGCTTCATGGATTCATTATTCGTGTAGCTGATTACAGCGGATTGCATGAGTCCATCACAAACACGAGTGGAGCAGCACTTCTTATTGTAGCGGCTATTCTATGCACAATCTTACTTGCACAACCTAGCTTTAAGAAACTCTTCCACCCCATTATTGAACCATCTGTAGAAGGAATTCTAAGACTTGAAAAAATTCCAATGCGCCGATTCTTTGTCAGATAACCTCACAAAATTACCAATCTTTAGTCGTTTTCCTTGTTTCATTACAAGTTTCCTGTGGTAAGTAAGTCATGCGCACAGCAAAAAGCGACTGAGAAGGAGTGATTTGTGATGGCACCTAACAGTAAGAATGGAAAAATGTCTAGAGAAGAGGCCGGTCGTCTTGGTGGTGAGGCTACTGCAAAAAAACACAATCGCGAATTTTACCAGGAAATTGGTAAAAAAGGTGGGAGAGCCACATCAAAAAATCATAACCGTGAATTTTATCAAGAAATCGGCCAAAAAGGCGGAGAAGCTACTTCCCGTAATCATGACCGTGATTTCTATCAAGAAATTGGACGTAAAGGCGGAAAAAAATAACTTATCACACATAAAGAGGTCTGCTCCTACTATAAGGATCAGACCTCTTTATGTTATTACGCTAGGCCTTTTTCCTCATTACACTCATGAAATCGTATAGAAAAACATACCTTTTTATGATAGACTCATATACAACCTAAACGTTCATTACGGATACCCGGCTACTTTGCCGGTGAACCGCGATAAAGCGCTAGTAAATCTAATTTTAAGAGATCTGGGGGGAACCGACATCATGACAGCAAAAAAAATGCGTTCAGACATGATTAAAAAAGGTTTTGATCGGGCACCGCATCGCAGCTTGCTGCGTGCCGCCGGCGTAAAGGAAGAAGACTTCGGCAAGCCATTCATAGCGGTATGTAACTCTTATATCGACATCGTTCCAGGCCACGTCCATCTTCAAGAATTCGGTAAAATCGTCAAGGAAGCGATCCGCGAAGCTGGCGGCGTCCCTTTCGAATTTAACACCATCGGTGTAGATGATGGTATTGCCATGGGACATATTGGTATGCGCTATTCATTGCCAAGTCGTGAAATCATCGCAGATTCCCTGGAAACTGTCGTTTCAGCTCACTGGTTTGACGGCATGGTATGTATTCCGAACTGTGACAAAATCACACCAGGTATGCTAATGGGTGCTCTACGTGTCAACATCCCAACCATCGTTGTTAGCGGTGGACCAATGAAAGCTGGCGTCGATAGCAAAGGACGTAAATTGTCTCTGACTTCTGTGTTTGAGGGTGTAGGTGCTCACCAGGTCGGTAAAATAAACGATGCTGAGCTGCTTGAGCTGGAGCAATACGGTTGCCCAACTTGCGGTTCATGTTCAGGCATGTTTACAGCTAACTCTATGAACTGTCTCTCTGAGGCATTAGGTCTGGCTTTACCTGGTAACGGCACAATTCTTGCTGTTGCAGATGAGCGCAGAGATTTCGTGAGACAGTCAGCAGCTCAACTTATGAAACTCATCGAAATGGATCTTAAGCCACGTGATATCGTAACCCGTGAAGCTATTGATAATGCATTTGCACTTGATATGGCAATGGGCGGTTCAACCAACACTGTTCTTCATACGCTGGCTCTTGCTCATGAGGCAGGTATTGATTACCCACTCGAGCGTATTAATGAAGTTGCAGAGCGTGTACCTTATCTGTCCAAACTCGCTCCTGCCTCCGATTACTTTATCGAAGATGTGCATAACGCTGGTGGCGTAAGTGCAGTACTTCATGAGCTTCTAAAGAAACCAGGTGCTCTGTTTGGAGACTGCATTACCGTTTCAGGCAAAACACTTGCCGAGAATGTTGCGGGATGTGAAATTCAAGATACCAATGTTATTCATACGCTTGATAATCCTTACTCCGAACGTGGAGGTCTGGCCGTTCTGTATGGCAACTTGGCACCTGAAGGCTCCATCATTAAAGTCGGAGCAGTTGATGCTTCCGTTGGCGGCTATCACAAGGGTCCTGCAATCTGCTTTAACTCCCAAGAAGAAGCGCTGGAAGGCATTGCTAATGGCAAGGTTAAAGAAGGGCATGTCGTTGTCATCCGTTATGAAGGTCCTAAAGGTGGACCAGGAATGCCTGAAATGCTTGCTCCTACCTCCCAGATCGCTGGAATGGGTCTTGGAGCAAAAGTAGGCCTAATCACGGATGGTCGCTTCTCAGGTGCATCCCGCGGAATCAGTATTGGTCATATTTCTCCAGAAGCAGCTGAAGGCGGTCCTATCGCATTCGTTGAAGATGGAGATATTATCGAACTGGATCTAAACAACCGTGTCATTCAACTCGAAGTAAGTGAAGAGGAAATGGCGAAGAGACGTACGGGATGGAAAGAATTCGAACCTAAAGTGAAAACAGGTTATTTAGCCCGTTACTCCAAGCTTGTTACCAACGCAAGCTCCGGCGGCGTATTGAAGATCTAATATAATTTTTTCATCAAAATAAAAAAAGAGGATGCCCTAGGTCGTTTGACCATTCCGGGCTCCTCTTTTTTGGTTTAAGAAGACAATCCTTGTGATGCACTCGATATAGGCAGATCCGTTAACTCATGTTCCTCTACTACGTTATCATTCTCCGTTACCCGGTAATGCCGATTATCCTTCTCTGCGTATCGTTCAATTAATACATCAACTGGCATAATTAACATCTTAGGTTCAAGTAACTGACTCCCCTGCTTCAATCGGGATTGACCTTTAGGATGAATAACACTTAATAATACCTTAAGATAAATACGCGTAGAGCTTGCAAACCACCCGGATGGCAGATCTTGAACTTGAAATCCAAATTGCTCAGGACCACGAGAAATCATCGTAACTCCATATAAACCTTTAACATCCACATATTCAGGTCGTTCCAGAACCATATTGGCGAGTGTAGGAAGATCCTTTTGCACAGCCCGTATCATCTGAATGGCAAGTTGCATTTCTGATCGGGATCGGCTTCCGATATGGAATAGCTTCTTATTATCAAAATGAAGTTCTAGTACTTGATCTCCTTTTTCAAGACGTGAGCCATCTTCCAAAATCACAGCTTTACCTTGATAAGCCCTAGCACGGAAATGGAGCATGGGATCTTTCGGAGATACCGTCTCAAGCCGGAACATCAAATGAAAAGCCTTCTCCCATAAGAGCCATAGTGATACAACAAACCGTTTCACAATAGACACTTGTGCATCCTTGGATTTTCTCTCTTGCTTGATCATGTCATCGATCCGGATACTTCTAAGATTCTTTCGCTTCGCTTCCTCCAAAACCTGCTCCAAAGCGATTAACATTTGCGCTGGTGCTTCCGGATTTGCCCCCATTGTATTTCCACAATCATGTAAGAGCATAACTTCCCCAGCTTTGAGCTTTCGAAGCATCCGCATCGCGAGCTTGTCAGACCCTGTCTTAGTGCGCCAATCTCCAAACATGGAAGACCATAATACAATACGGTATCCACTGTTCTTAGCAAAATCAAAAAGATTCACGATCCCCCACGGTGGTCGATAATAAGTCGGATGCTCACCCGTCATCTCATAGATAATGTCATCCGTCCGTTTCAATTGCATACGAACTGTTTTGGGACGCATTAGCCAATTTGATTTATGAATATAGTTATGAATTCCAATCAAATGACCTTCTGCATAAATTCTTCGCACGACATCCGGATATTTCTCTGCATGGGATCCAACCAAGAAAAAAGTTGCCTTCATTTCATATTGTTTTAATAGGTCAAGCAGCATAGGAGTATAAACTGGATCAGGCCCGTCATCAAATGTCAGGGCGAATTCATGATTCCCCGTTCCTCTGCGAAACACTCGAAAACCAAAAATCCGGGTAATAAGCCCAGGAATAAAGGCATAGAAAGATGAAATATAAAATAACCAAAGCAGTAATGTCTGCATGCCAACTCCCCGCTTTTCTTTTTCTTTGGCAATACACTATTTATTATTTTATCATAGCAAATAAAGAAATAGGCGTTTTTTTCTGAAATCATGTACAATGGTAACAATTATAAAATTATAGAAGGAGCCGATCAAATCCTATGCTTCCCCTGTACAAAAAATATTGGAGAACATTCTTCGATATCGCAATGATTGTGCTGACGGTATACCTAGTTATGTATGCCTTCAGCAAGTTATATCAGATAGCAGCTCCCGTATTTTTATCCTTCCTTGTATTCTTTCTTATTGAACCAATCGCCCTTTTTTTCCACCGTCGTGGTCTACCTAAGACATTCGCTGCAGCTATCGCAGTCTTACTATTTTTGTTAATCATTTTAGGTGTTTTATTCGGTGCAGGAGCGCTTATTGTGTCACAATTCATGCAATTGCAGGATAATCTCCCCTATTACACAGAGACCCTTCAAGAACAGTTCGCATCTTTAACTAGTTATTTACAGATTAAATTGGATGCCCTGCCTCCTGACATGACTGCAAGGTTGAATGGGTATTTCCAAGATATTACGAATTTTGCGCAGACAGTGCTCGGAAGTTTTCTCCACTACATTATTGGGTTCATGGGTTCTTTCACAACCTTTATAACCAACTTTGGTGTAGCGATTATTCTTGCCTTTTTCCTTAGTTCTGAAATTGGAAGCTGGCGTAAGTTCGCCAAAGAAAAGACGCCACGTACCTTAAAAGAAGCATTTCTCTTTTTGAAAAATCATGTGTTTACTGCAATCGGCTCATATTTGAAAGCACAATTAAAGCTGGTTAGCATTACATTTGTACTGGTGTACATAGGACTGCTTATTCTTGGAACAGGAAATGCGTTATCACTAGCACTTATTAGTGCAGCCTTTGATATTCTGCCGCTTCTCGGCGTTCCAGTTATTTTTATCCCGTGGATCATTTATCTCTTTGTTATTGGAAATGCGAGCCTTGCGGTCGGACTCATCCTCCTACTTGCGGTCGTGATGGTAACCCGTCAATTACTAGAGCCGAAGATAACAGGAGAATCGATCGGTGTTTCCTCAGCCTATTTAATGTTATCCTTCATGATCATTTCGCTATCCATATTTGGAGTGGCAGGTCTAATCCTATCACCGATTCTTATGATCCTGCTGAAAGAACTACTACAACAAGGTTACCTTCAGCGGTGGATAACGCTTCCAAAGGAAGAGTTCGACGTGTCTCCTTTTGAGATGGGCCCGAAGACAGATCAGCCTTCATCAGATTCAAGTGAAGCTAACAAATCCATGACCTGACCAAACAATTTCGTGGCGTCATGCTTACTGTTTGGAGTCACGTTTTCAACAAGTACTGATACTGCATAACGAGGTTTTTGTACGGGGCCGTATCCCACGAACCATTGATTGTTTCGGGGGCGGCCTTTTTTTAATGTCTCAGCAGTACCTGATTTCCCTGCTACTTTCCATATTGTATGTTGAAGTCCACGTCCTGTACCGTTAAGAACGACTTCCTCCATCCAAGTTAGAAGGGTCCGAGCGGTTTCCCGGGAAATAACTCCTTCATGTGTTGTCCCACGCATAGGATCTAAAGTCTGTGCATTTTGTCCGTTCGCATAAGATATTTGACGTATAATTCGTGGCCGAATGATCTCACCATGATGAAGGAGTGTTACAATCAAATTCGCTGCCTGTAGCGGTGTAACCGCCGTATCTCTTTGGCCTATGGCCGTCTGCACTCTGGCACCTGAGTCGGCTGGATCCATATTATTGGAGAAAATAGCTCCACTCTCTTCATGATCAAATGGCTTCAACACCGGAAGGCCTAATATATTCTGTGCCTGCCATCCAATCGTTCTTCCTAGCCCGAGTTTTATTGCTGTATCAGTGATCTGTCCTGAAGTGAGTCGTTCAGCTAAACTGGCGAATACAATGTTACAAGAATCAGCAAACCCCTGATGTACAGTAATGGTGCCATGCCCGCCTTTCTTCCAACAGGACAACCCATACTTACCGTACTCACCGCTACAGTGAAAGGTCTCCTTACTTGACAATAAGTTATTATCTAAAGCAGCTGCTGCCGTTACAATCTTGAAAATCGATCCAGGGCTTGCCCCCTTCAGCGCTTTATTCTCCCATTCCCCGACCTGTGGATGTATCTTCTCTGGGTTATAAAAGGGGCGAGACACCATAGCCAAGACATCACTGTTATGAGCATCTAGCACTACAACAGCCCCTTCTTTCATGCCAGCTTGTTCTGTGAGTTTCTCAATTCTTTTCTGAAGCTCATAATCCACCGTTGTTGTAATCTTCAAAGGATAGTATGGATTGCTCTCTGCTTTCACCATTGGCTTCATCTCTTGGTTTATTTGATTTCGTCCATCTACAGGAAAATAAACAACGGTTGGACCCATTCCTTGAAGAAGAGTATCCAGCGTCCTCTCGAGTCCGCTTGTTCCTTTTACCCCCTCATACTCGCGATAGAACATATTCTCTTGTCGTTGTCCCGATATATAGCCAAGCCACTGCATACCCGAATCTTGGTCACCGTATCTTTGTTCGTATGGTAACACTTGAATACTTGCAAAGTTCAATGCAGATATTTCCTTAATCTGTTCTGAATCCAGTGCAAGTGGAATGGATGCTCTTCGGTCATGCCATAGCATTGGTTCTTTCAAACCCGTCCAAATTTTCTTTAAATCTGCTTGATCTGTTTTTAGTATATGTGCCACTCTCAACATAGAATCATTCCGTGTTACCTCATTTCCTTTTCCAAAGGGAAATAAAACTGCAGACCAGATTAATTTACCCGTCAAAGGTATCCCATTACGGTCCAAAAAATGCCCTCTTCCTGTATCTAAAACGAGACCCCGTTCACGTTGCAAGAGAGAAGTTTCAAGTAAGGTATGTTTGCTTCCAGGAGGTTTTTGATTCTTCATCACCAGTTGAACCCATGCTAACCTGAAGACTAATATGGCAATTAACATAGTGAGGATTATCCATCCAATAAATATTCGTTTATGCCATTTTCTCTGCTGGTTAACCTGCATGTTAATGCCTCCTCTTCAATCTTTAACTATTATCATTCCCCCTCGAACATGATCACAATCGTGTGCTTCTGAGACATCATAAAAAAACTTGCTTCTCCCTCGGGAGAAACAAGTTCTTAGATTAGGACTATAAAGTGAATCGAGAAAGTGTTGCTTTCAATTCATTCGAAACATTCTCAAGCTTGCTGGACAGATTAACGAGCTGATTGCTCACACTCTGCTGTTCATTACTTAACGATGCAACCTCTTCAGATGTGGCTGACGATTCTTCTGCAACAGCGCTAACGTTCCCCATTGCCTCAGAAAGTACATTCTGCGATTGATTCAACCCTTCAATGGACTGTGTTACGAAATCAAGCTTCTCTATAAACTCGCCCATCTGCTGCTGAACAGAATCAAAAATATCATTTGTTTCCTTAACGGAATCCATTTGAGCTTTAAACAATGGATTCGCATCGACCAGCACCTGTACAGTTTCATTCATTTCGTTCATAATGCGATCTGTTATCTGGCTTACCATATCAATGGATTGACGAGATTGGTCAGCCAATTGACGTATCTCATCAGCAACGACCATGAATCCGCGTCCTGCAGCACCTGCTCTAGCAGCTTCAATTGTAGCATTCAGTGATAGAATATTCGTCTGTTTCGTAATATTCTGCAATACATCCAGTACCTTTACTACAGAAGAAGTCGTTTCCTTCAATCCATCAACCTTACGCATCATTGCACGAGTCATATCCTCAGTCTGATGTGTCTTGTCCAATAGATTGTTCAAATGTTTCGTACCTCGTTCGCTTGAACTTTCAACATGACGAGCGGATACACCCATCTCATCATTAGCTGTCACAACAATTTGCATCTGCTTTGATATATTCCCAGTAAGATCGCTACCACGCTCGGCTTCAACAGCCAAGCTGCTAGCTCCATTCGCTATTTCCTCTGTAGCAACAGCAATTTCCTTCGCTGATAATGCTGTTTTCTTAGAAGCATCACTCAGCTCTGAAGCGGTGTTTAATACTTCCTGAGCAGTATTGTTTGTCTGTTGAACAAGCCCTGTAATTTGTTCCATCATTTCATTGAAGCTGGCCGATAACTGGCCAATTTCATCCTTGGAATGATGTGATGTACGTACATTGAGGTTCCCCTTTGCCCCTTCTTTCATAAGCAAATTCAGCTTGCCGATTGGACGAGCAATCATACGAACCATCCATATACCAATCAAGACAGCAATCACAGCGTCAGCAATCGCTGCCCACAGTGTAATAGTTAGGATACCATCTGCATCCTTCGTTAGTTCCTCTGTCTGAATTGTACCGACCAATCTCCAATCATTCAGTGAGAGAGTGTTGTATACAGCAAGTATATCTTTTCCGCTGGCATCCTTAGGAGTCAAACTTCCCGTTTTGTTCTCTGCCGGCTCGTTCTTCATGAATGTCATACTGGACTCTGTGCCGTCCAATTTGGAGTCATTAGCAGCTATTATCGAGCCTTCCTTCGAAATTAGCTGAAGTTGACCTTCCGATCCAAGATTAATGCCTCGCAGATGGGTATTAATTACCGAAGCATTAAGTTCAATAATAAATGTATACGTATCATTCAAGTTGTTCATCGAACTAAGTGAACGAGCAATCGAGAAATAAGTAGCCGATTGGTCCACTTCAGTTGGAACCCAGTAAGATTTTGCACCCTTTTTAACGTTAACCATCCACGGTTTAGAGAGTACTTCCTCTAAATCTTTAGATGTATTTCCTGTTACAATCATCGTATCTTTCTTAGGCGGAATGATGTAAATAGCCTTAATATTTGCATCCGTCGTAATATGACCTGCTAATTTGTCTCGGATTTCCTTGTCTGTTGCAAATCGATCATAATCGCTCAACTTATTACTTGTATAATTCGTTAGAAGCCTCTGAAGCTCTTTTTCATAGAAAATTTGTCTTCCTAGATTCTCATACTTATCTAGAATAATATTGATCTTCTCGGACGTCTGGATGATAGTCTGCTGATTAGCGTTAGCAGCATTCTTTTTAATTGTATCCTTGGCTTTGCTGTATGACATCAATCCTAAGACAACAACAAATGTAACAATGGCTACAAAGAAGATTAAAAACAATCGTATACCGACCGAGTTAGCAGGATTAATCTTCATTGACTTCGCTGCTTGAACCCTTTCAGCCCATTTGGATGACCCGTTAGGCGCCCCTTTCGAACCGAATGTAAACCCTTTTGATCTATTACTATCTACTTTCGCTTTCTTATCTTTCTTAGACTTTTTCTCTTTCTCTTCAACCTCACTCATTTGCTGTTCACCCACCACAAATCATTTTTTAAATCCATTACTTCTTATTTCGACATATGGGTATGATTTCCTTTGGGTTTTTTTAAAAAAATAATTCAAACGACCTAGTTTCATTGTCACAAAAAAAGGAATCCAATCCCGAACAGGGTTTAGATTCCTTTTGATGAAAGGTTGAAACATATAATATTAGGCTTTTCGACCTAATCCACAAGTGGGGAATTATTATTTACGTTTACGCATCATATCAAAATGCTTAACGGGCTGATCTACCTTTATCCAGACTAACTGCAAAGGATGACGAGCAGCATCCAGAACATGACCTTCTTCATCTGTAATTGTACCAACCTTCTGCTTAAAGAAAGTTCCATCCGGTCCGAAGAATTCAATCTCCGTGTCTGGTACGAAGTGATTACGCTGTTGAATTAGAGCCATACCCTTGGTAGCGTCGTAGTCCATGACCAGTCCTGCAAAATCATAAGGAACTGCTTTATCTTCAGGCTCATAGATATGATCCTCGTGATCCGGAGTGTCATAGAAGAAACCTGTGTTCAATGGGCGATTTGCCGCCTTGTTAAGCTCCTCGATCCATTCTGGTTTCAAGACATAGTTATCGGGATCTGCCATATATGAATCGATCGCTTGACGATAAACATTCACCACAGTTGCAACATAATGAATAGATTTCATTCGTCCTTCGATCTTAAAACTATCGATACCCACTTCAATTAAGTCTGGAATATGCTCAAGCATGCATAGATCCTTGGACCCCATTGTAAATGCATTATCCTGAGGCTGGAACAATGGAATCTGTGTCACTCCAGGCTTGAATGGACTAGGTACTGCCGATGATGAATCAAGTTTCACCTGCTCTTCAGATACCCAATTTTCTTCCCTTGCATCTTCGAACAGATCATATTTCCAACGACAGGATTGACAGCAACCACCTCGGTTGGAGTCACGATCTGTAAAGTGATTGGAGAGAACGCAGCGTCCGGAAAAGGAAGAGCACATCGCACCGTGGATAAAAGCCTCAATCTCTATATCCACGTTATTCTTAATCTGAGCTATCTCCTCTAAGCTGGTCTCCCGACCAAGAACAACACGCGGCAGACCTTCTTCTTTCCAGAACTTCACAGCCTGCCAGTTCAGTGTAGATTGTTGTGTGCTCAAATGAACCTCTAGTTCAGGTACTGTACGCTGAGCCACCTCTATAATTGCAGGATCAGCTGCAATTATAGCAGCGATGCCCGCCTCATGCAGGCTACGCAGATAATTTTCAATACCCTCAATATCCTCATTATGGACATAGATATTCGTAGCCACAAATACCTTAGCACCATACTTATTGGCGAATTCAACGCCTTCCTTCATTTCTTCAAAGCTGAAGTTGTCGGCATTCGAACGTAAACCATATTTTTGTCCACCGATATAAACGGCATCTGCACCATAGTGCACAGCGAATTTCAATTTCTCCAAATTACCTGCCGGTGCGAGTAGCTCCGGCTTGTCCAAGCGATAACGCTTGCCTTTATAAGTTGGCTGAACCATAGCTGCCATCTTTGTTCACTCCTTGTTTTTACCGACTGAACTAAAGAAGTTCATTCTTATTAAACTTTAATCCATTAATAAACCTGTTCTTTATAGAAGAATCCGAATGAAAGCTCTCTTTCCGGATCCTGAAGCTTACGAATATCATCCAACCAATCTTCACTAAACGCATAAGATTCAGGATCTGCTGCGTATAGATCAATCGCTTTACGATACGCACGAATGACAGCGACATTGTAGTGACGTGGCTTAAGTAACGTCTCCACTTTAAAACTGTCGATACCCGCTTGCATTAATAGATGAAGATCTTCCAGGATACAAATATCATCTGAACTCATAATATGTGTACCATTCACATCTTCATATATAGGATATTTTTCATCCGCACGCTCTGCCTCGATCAGAAATAAACCTCGTTCCTTACCTAAGCTGCCTTCAGTTACAGGACGCCCTTGATGCTTCATGTAGCTATGAACCAGCTGGCGTTTGGAGTGATAAATATTCGTCATGCCATGAACCTGGACCTGCGCTTCGATCTCTAGGTTTGGCTTCATTTCCGTAATCTCATCCATATTTAATTCACGGGCCAAGATGACACGAGTTGCACCCTTACGTCCCCAGTAATTCGAAGTCGAGTAGTTCGTTGACGTCATTTCAGCATTCCAATGAAGTTTAACCCCTGGCGCGAATGACTTTACAGCAGATAATACCGATGGATCATTAAATTCAACGGCATCCACTCCGATTTCTCCAAGCATCTTAACATATTCGGTTAATTGTTCTAGAAGATCGTTGGTCATTAGATTGTTCAAGCTTACATAGATTTTTCCACCAGCAGCATGTACTAAGTCAGTCGATTTACGGATATCCTCCAGCGTCATGCTACCAGGCAATCTCATCCCAAATCGGTCATCGCCAACCAATACCGCATCTGCACCAGCATCCAGATAAGCTTGTACATCATCCAGAGTTCCCGCGGCTACCAGAAGCTCAGGTTTATTACACATTACAATTTCCCCCTAATACTATTTCGCCATCTTCTTACTTTTCTCGATGTTCTGTAAGTGCTCTTTATATGTTTTAGCAAACAGGTGCTCCTGAGAACCATCCTTCTTGGTCACATAGAACAAGTAGTCCGATTCTTCTGGCCTTAGTGCCGCTTCTATCGAAGCTAGACTTGGACTCGAGATCGGTCCTGGAGGCAGTCCCTTATTACGATAAGTATTATAAGGACTATCTACTTCTAAATCCTTATACAGCAGACGTTCCTTTGGCTTATCTAAGAGATACTGCACCGTTGCATCAATTTCAAGCTTCATGTCCTGCCCAAGACGGTTATATATAACTCCCGCCACCAGTGCTCGTTCTTTCTCAGCAACAACCTCACGCTCTACCAATGAAGCCACAGTAAGCAACTCATGGAGTGTCAGTCCACGCTCTTTAAGGAGGTTTTCCCAGTCTGGTATTTCACTCAGCCTCTTCTCCATTTGACCTAGCATCAACTGAATAATATCCTCTTCTGTACTGTCTTTAGGCAGTTCGTACGTTGCAGGGAATAAATAACCCTCCAGTTGATGTCTCAGTGGTATATCCTTCGGAATCTCATTGACAATGGAGACATTCCAGCCTGTCGTTTGATCAGCTAGCTTCACAAATTCTTTCGCATCTAGACCACTTTCCTTGGCAATAACCTCTGATATCTGCAGGACCGTGTATCCTTCCGGAATGGTAAAACGCATCATTTCCTCTGGTTTGACATCCCCATTGTTTAGCATCGCAATTAATTGATCGTAGGTAGCACCTGGTTTTGCCTCGTAGATACCAGCCATAAATCGACTGCCCTCGCCCTTGACCTTCAAATATCCTTTAAACAACAAGGCATTCTTGATAAGCCCCTTCTCTTCAAGAAGATCGGCAATTTCGACAGTTCTCATGCCAGATTCAATCGTAAACTCGACAGGCGTATCGGAGCTTGCGACTGGCTTCATGCCATTCCAAGCGTAAAACATTACTCCGCCAGCAATGAGGATCAATACCAACACCGCTATGGCCAGTTTCTTCACGCATTCATCTCCTCACAACCAAAAAGGACGGACTGCTCCGCCCTTTCAGCATTCATTTGAAATTTCAATCTCTTACAAAAGAACTTAATATTCGTCTTCCTCAGGAAATGTAAGCTCGTCGTATAACTCGGATACATTCTCCCATTCCTCATCGTCGTCAATGGTCGCTAGCTCCAGACTGCCGTCATCTGCTGTCACAATACGAAGTACTTCATACTCCTCATTCTGACGATCGGGCTGTACTAAGATCGCATAGCCTTGACCATTCACTTCGAATTCTGCAGCGATATCGTACACCATTGTGGTTCCCTTCTCATCCTGAAGTTCAACACTCTCGCCGAAAGCTTCTTTCAGCACCTGGGTCCATACCACTTGCTCAGCAGAAAAATCAGTCATTGCCATTACTCCCGTCAAGCTCCTCTACGAGTGTGTTGAAAGTTTCTTCAACAATACTCCATTCTTCGTCATCCTCAATCATGTATAGCTTCAGGTCATCTCCATCTTCTTCAAAACGGAATGCGTAGACCTCATCTGTTTCTTCATCTGCAGAATCCGCAGGCACGACCATCATGTATTTAGCATCAGAGCCGTCAACCTCGAATTTCATGATGACTTCAAATTCCTCTTCGTTGCCTTCATCGTCGGGAATATAAATAATTTCCGGTTCTTCTTCCATACCAATATGTTCATTTGCCATCTGTTATCACCCTCACCTTTACCTTTTAGAATCCAAGTAGTTTTGCAAAATCAAGCTTGCAGCCATTTTATCTACGACCTGCTTGCGCTTCTTTCGGCTGACATCGGCCTCCACCAGCGTCCGTTCAGCGGATACGGTTGAAAGCCGTTCATCCCAAAGGTGAACGGGTAAGCACAGGGACTCTCGCAGTATTCCTGCGAATTCCATGCAGATTTCCCCCCGGGGACCGATCGTGCCGTTCATGTTTTTGGGCAGACCGACCACTATTTCACTGACCTCATGCTCTTTCACTAGAGCAGCGATCCGCTCGAATTCAATGCCCTCCCGGCGACGTTCAATGACTTCCAGCCCTTGAGCTGTCCATCCGAATACATCGCTAAGAGCGACACCAATTCTACGATCCCCGTAATCTAATCCCATGATCTTCATCCTTGCACTCCTAACGGTGACTGGCTAGGTAGAACCGGACCAGTTCTTCAATCAATTCATCTCGTTCTTTCTTCCTGATCAAACTTCTGGCATTGTCGTGCCGAGGTATATAAGCCGGATCCCCGGACAACAGATAACCGACAATTTGATTGATTGGATTATACTCTTTCTCAACCAATGAGTCGTATACCGATAGCATTATGTCCCGGGCGGAAGCCTCCTTCTCATCACCTTTTACATTGAACTTTACAGTCTTATCCATGGAGTCCATGTGTGACACCTCGCTTCTTCGAAGAACATGTTTAATAGCATGCTTCGTCGAATAAATATTTACCAGCTTGATCTATCTCTATCATAACATAATCCTTAACCTGTAAGGAAATTTGATGTGAAATATTTATAAGTAAATACCCTAAACTTATACGTTTTGTGAAACGAGCTCCTCAGCACGTTTTAGAGCCTCCTTGATTTTGGAAGCATCCTTACCACCAGCCTGAGCCATATCTGGACGGCCACCACCGCCACCACCACATACAGCCGCAACTTCTTTAACCAATTTACCTGCATGAACGCCTTGTTTCACAAGTTCTTGTGGCACAGCAACAACAAAGTTTACTTTGTCTCCAGACACGGCACCAAGTACGATGACAGCCTCAGGAAGCTTTCCTTTCAACTCATCTGCAACCGTACGGAGAGCATCCATACTTCCAGCCTGCACTTCTGCAGCCAAGAGCTTCGTATTACCAGCCATAACGACCTGATCTGTTAGCTGCCCAGCTTCAATCGCACTCAGCTTGCCTTGTAGAGATTCATTAACACGGCCCAGATCCTTCACCTGTTGAGCCAGCGCCTCAATGCGCTTAGGAACATCATTCAGATTGCTCTTAAGCAGCCCTGCAGATTGTCTTAACAGATCAAGCTGTCCTTCCATAAATTCATAGGCGAAACGACCCGTTACCGCTTCAATACGACGAACACCGGAACCAATTCCACTCTCGCCAAGTAGTTTGAAAATACCGATCTGTGAGGTATTATCCACATGGCAGCCACCACAGAGCTCTAGGCTGTAATCGCCAACTTGTACAACGCGCACAACGTCTCCGTATTTTTCACCAAACAAAGCCATTGCACCCATCGCTTTCGCTTCATCGATCGATTTGTTCTCGATCACAACAGATGTCCCTTTCCAAATCTGCTCGTTTACACGCTGCTCAATCTGAGATAGTTCCTCTGGTGAGATACTTCCGAAATGAGAAAAGTCAAACCGTAAACGTTGTGGTTCAACAAGGGATCCCGCCTGGTTAACATGATCACCAAGCACCTCTTTCAGTGCTTTATGAAGAAGGTGTGTAGCCGTATGGTTCTTAATAATATCTAGACGCTTCTCACGGTCAACTTCTGCCCTTACAATATCATTCACTTTCAGTTCGCCAGACTCCACCGTTACAAGATGAACATGTTGTCCATGTGGTGCTTTGAACAATCCTTCAACCCTAGCACGCAGAGCGTCACTCTCAAGAACACCCTGATCACTTACCTGTCCACCACTCTCTGCATAGAAAGGTGTGGTATCCAATATAACCTGACAAGTTTGCCCCTCGCCAGCATGGTCAACGAATTCTCCATCCACAACAATCGAGAGAATTTTGGATTGTTGAACGATGTCATTATATCCAACAAATTCACTTTTAACCGTGTAATCGGAGAGTACACCGCCCTGAACCTTCATACTTTCAGTATCTTGGCGAGCTGCACGAGCACGTTCACGCTGTTCTTTCATCGCTGCATCAAAACCTTCACGGTCAACCGAAAGACCATGTTCTGAAGCATAATCCTCGGTTAAATCGAATGGGAACCCGTAAGTATCATACAATTTAAATGCGTCACTGCCGCTAATTTCGG
Source organism: Paenibacillus sp. FW507-14B1B (assembly GCF_058781425.1). Taxonomy (NCBI): domain Bacteria; kingdom Bacillati; phylum Bacillota; class Bacilli; order Caryophanales; family Paenibacillaceae; genus Paenibacillus; species Paenibacillus sp. FW507-14B1B. The sequence goes on from NZ_JBYSWS010000001.1 coordinate 1,692,358, forward strand.
TGTTACCTTGTTCTTTAGCCTGAGCGCTAATATCTGCAAGAATATTCAGACCATCAGAGAGCGTCTTATGGAACTGCTCTTCCTCAGTAGCGATGACTTTCTCAATAAATTCGCGCTTCTCTAATACTTCCGGATAGTACACGCCCATGATATCGCCAACGGTTTTGGTTAGAGTATACATAAACGGCTTATCAAGCCCAAGCACTTTACCATAACGAACAGCACGGCGAAGCAGACGACGAATGACATAACCACGGCCTTCATTGGAAGGAAGTACTCCATCTCCAACAGCAAAAGCAACGGTACGAATATGGTCAGCGATGACTTTCAATGCTACATCATACTCAGGCTTCTCATTGTATTTCACATTAGCAAGGGCAGCTGTTTCCTGAATAAGAGGCTGGAACAAGTCTGTGTCAAAGTTGGAATCCACGTTCTGCAAAATCGATGCGAAACGCTCAAGCCCTGCTCCTGTATCAATGTTCTTATTAGGAAGCGGTGTATAACTGCCATCTTTATTGTGGTTAAATTGCGAGAATACAAGATTCCACACTTCGAGATAACGCTCATTCTCGCCACCTGGATACAGTTCTGGGTCAGATGGATCGTTACCATATGCTTCACCACGGTCATAGAAGATTTCCGTACAAGGTCCGCAAGGGCCTTCACCAATATCCCAAAAGTTATCTTCGAGCTTAATAATGCGGCTTTCTGGCAACCCGATTTTCTCATTCCAAAGCTTAAATGCTTCTTCATCTTCAGGATATACCGTTACGGAGAGACGTTCTGGATCAAATCCGATCCATTTCTTGTCTGTCAGGAACTCCCACGCCCATGTAATAACCTCTTCTTTGAAGTAATCTCCAATTGAGAAATTACCAAGCATCTCGAAAAATGTATGGTGACGACGTGTCTTTCCGACATTTTCAATATCATTCGTACGAATGCACTTCTGAGAATTCGCGATACGCGGATTGTCAGGCATTACACGACCATCAAAATAAGCTTTCAGTGGTGCCATACCTGCATTGATCCATAAGAGTGACGGATCATTATGAGGGACAAGCGAAGCACTAGGTTCAATCTTGTGACCTTTCTCTGCAAAAAACTCCAACCATTTAGAGCGGATTTCACTAGCTTTCATGATTATAACCTCCAATTCAGTATCGTTCGGTCTTATTAAAATGAAGTCCGAACACAAAAAAGCCCCTGAATATATCAGGGACGAATCTCTCGCGGTACCACCCTGGTTATCGCCCATAATGTGGTCAGAAACATTGACTCATCTGGCGATCGCCTTGTAACGGTTATATAACGGGTACCACCCGGTGAGTTTAGCTCACACTCGGAAATCAGCATTTTCAGCACGTGACGCTTTCAGGTTCTCACAGCCATCCAGGAGACTTTACCGGAAGGAACCTGTTCTCTGAGAAAGGTGCACTAGCCTACTTTATTTCCTCATCGATTTCAATTCTTATGGACTTTAATATTTTCAAGTATATCGATGCCTAAACTATCTGTCAATGCATGTCAGCATCCTACAAATCAACCGCTTTTTCTTCTCACATAATAAGCAAAAAAATGCTGCAAGAGAACTTTGATTACGGCAAAAACAGGAACCGCCAAGATCAGGCCAACTGTACCCGCCAGCTGTCCTCCCACTAGCAAGGCAAATATGATCAGTAATGGATGCAGGTGCAGCTTCCTTCCCACCACTTGAGGAGAAATGACGTTGCTCTCCAGCAGCTGGCAGATTAAATTAACCAGACCTACAAAGAGCACCATTTTCCAAGAGATTGTTGAAGCCATCAGAAGCGCAGGCGCAGCTCCTAGAAACGGACCGAGATAAGGCACAATATTAAACACAGCAACAACACTCGCAAACAGAAGCGCATAAGGCATGCCAATGAGTATATATCCGATATAAGCGAACACGCCGATGATGAGGCACACGAGAAATTGTCCCCGAACATAATTGCCAAGCGCAGTATCAATCTCCTTAAGCAAAGTGACGATTGATTTTCGCCGACTACGAGGCAGATATGACACTGCTGTCCGCTGAAACACCTCAAAATCTTTTAATATGTAGAAGATCAGAAAAGGAACAATAAACACATTGAATAGCATGTTGATTGTCGTTCCGATATTGTCCATGAACCCAGATATTCCATTAGCCAGTCTGGTTTCCAGGTGAAAGAGCCAGCTATTCATCCCCGTCCGCACACCAGGCGGCAGTAATTTACTATCTAGGTTCGTCATTAGACTTTGAGCATGCATCGTAAATTCAGGAAGATGTTCATTAAGTTCCTCAAGCTGCCGAATCAGCATTGGAATCATATTAATCAGTATTACCGCAAGACAAGTTAAGAAGACGGCGTATATAAGCAGTACTGCAATGCTCCTTGGAACCTTGCGGTCTGAGAGCATGCATACGATGGGGTTGAGTACATAAGATATGATCATGGCTACTAGGAATGGGGCCAAAACCGCCTTTAAGAAGCGATAAACATCAAGAAATAAAGGCCGCAAAAGCCACACAAAATAGAGGGCAATAAGTCCGAGCAGCAGCCAGATCAGGAAGCGGAACCACTTATTCGCAGTCATCTGTTCCACAGGGTAATCTCTCCTTTCGGACTGGCTTACCCTATAAGTATATGTACGAGCCCACTAATTTAATCTTACATTTCAACATAACGTCATTTTTACATAATCCATCCGTGTAAAAAGACCCTCGCTTGAGTCTAATTAGACTCAAGCGAGGGTCTTTTCATAATGCATATCTATGTATGCAAAAATTAAGTTGATGCGTGTAAATGTGGAAAGTCTTGCTGAAATTCTTCACCGAAGAACAAATCATCAAGCGAGCTAAGTGTACCGTCTTCCTCAACCTGGTATACAGACATCTTCTCACCATTGACCGTTAGTTCAATAAAGCATCCCCAGCAGTAAAACTGATGGGAACCGATCTTTCCAATATCTTTGGAACTACAATTTGGACATTTCATATTCTATTTTCACCCTATCCGTTCACAGAATTAATGGCTTTTTCTAGACGCTGTTCGCTCATCGGAGGTACCATAACAGCATTTTCTCCGATCACCATTTCCGTTGTACAAGGTAGCCATTTGCGACCTTCTATTAAATCAGAAACAAAACCGTCGGAAATTTCTAATCCTAGTATTGTATTGCCCTGTTCTTGTTCAAAATAAACATCGGAAATGCGTCCGAGCAAAATACCGTCTTCCGTAAGTACTTGCATTTCTTTCAATTTCCGTCGGCCCAAAAGGTACGTAAATGGTATATCATCAGGGTCCGTCTTCTGAACAACCTCTAAACTTCGGATCATTACCGCATCTTCACCATAGGCGGCTATATCCTCCCATGCGACGGTTTTCACATGAGAGGAAAAAAGAGCCTTCCCTTCGATTTCAAGTCCGGTAATTGACCAATTATCTAGTATAAAATCGTGGATCTTGCCAACTTCTTTGCCATTCTCCACGTCGAATACAGCCAGTCCAATCATTTCTTGAAGTTTCATGTTGCATGGACACCTCCCCATCCTTAATGATTTGGAAGCCCGACTCGGTACAAGCACTACTTGCTTAGTGTCCGTTTATCGTCTTCACAAGGATGAAATGGAAGAAATCATACCCCCTAATCCATATCAAGAGAAATCCCTTAACTTTTATTTACGCAAGCGATTTAGGATGGTTCCAATTTTTCGGGCAGTATACTCCATTTCCTGTCTAGTATTACCCAAACCAAAACTAAAACGAATCGCAGACCGTAAAAGTTTTTCGGAAAGGTTCATTGCCTGAAGTACATGGGAAATTTCGAGTGATCCTGAGGTACAAGCAGAGCCGCTTGCTGCAGCAATTCCTTCCATATCGAGGTTCATTAACATGGTCTCCGTACTTACACCCGGAAAGCTAATATTAATAATATGGGGCATGTAAAACTCGGGGTGTCCATTCACGACAAAAGCCTCGTCTCCAATTTCATGAGTCAGACTTCCTATAAATGATTCTCTAAGCATCATATAATGTGCTCTTCGATGATTCAGACCTTGAACGGCCAACTCTACTGCTTTGGCGAAGCCTACGATACCTGCTATATTTTCAGTTCCAGCACGTCGTTTCTTCTCTTGTAACCCTCCGAACAATCTAGGAGACAATACATGTCCTCGTTTCACAACGAGTGCACCAATGCCTTGAGGTCCATTGATCTTATGTGCTGAGAAACTCCAGAGATCAACAGGGAAGTCCTTGCAGACGATGTGCTCAGTGCCTAATGCCTGTACCGCATCCGTATGAAAGACAATATTTCTGCTGTGCGCCAGTTCACCGATTCCCCGAATATCCTGAACGGTACCTATTTCGTTATTACCAAACATAATCGTGATTAGAACCGTATTATCTTTAATCGCATCGGCAATCTCATCAACAGAGACACGTCCTTCATGGTCAACGGGGACAAAGGTAACTTCACATCCTCGCTTCTCAAGCTCCTCACAAGTATGAAGCACCGCATGATGCTCGATTGCAGAAGTAATAACATGCTTACCCTGGAGCCCAACAGCTTCCATCGTTCCGAAGATAGCTAGATTATCACTTTCTGTTCCACCAGCCGTGAACACAAGCTCATCCGGCATACAACCCAAAAGGGTCGCCATCTTATCCCGCGACCCACTAACCAATCTCTTAGCTTCTCTTCCGTAAGCATGCACACTTGAAGCATTGCCATACTGACTTGTCATCACTCGCATCATCTCTTCCGCTACTTCCGGATGAACCGGTGTTGAAGCGGCGTGGTCCAAATATACTGATCTCATCATCAATCACCTATATATAGAACATATAATTGTCCACTACGGACTGTTCATGGAAATTAATCAGATTGTCAAGCGTAGTCGAATCCAGCACCTCAGCGATACTATCACGGATACGGAGCCATAAATCGCGCTTAGCAGGATCGTCCTCTTCTGTGAAGTCAACAGGAGAGATCGGGCCTTCCAGCACTCGAATCACATCGCCTGCCGTAATACTCACTGGCTCTCGGGATAGAATGTAACCACCATATGCGCCACGAATACTCTTCACAAGACCTGCATTTCGAAGAGGAGCAATCAATTGCTCCAGGTAGTGCTCAGACAACTGATTCTTCTCAGCAATACTCTTCAGTGAAGTTGGCCCTTCACCAAAACGGGAGGCAAGCTCCATCATAATTGTTAATCCATATCTTCCTTTAGTTGATATCTTCAAAGGGTGACACCTCTCTCGAAATTTTATATATAATATTTCTCATCTGTTTTGTTGGTTTGAGGCGGAAATAAGGGTTAAATCTCCGGTGCATCAGGGAAAAGTAGCATAATCTCCCTATTCCGATCATTCCCCTCTGTATATGGTAACATAACCACAGCCCCTATGGGTAATAATACACACCTATTTTTGAAAAATGTTCACCTGGAGTGGACACACGAAGAGCGTGTGAAGTAGGCCAGGTTGTGATAAAATACGTCCATGGGCATAAATCAATACGAAAATGGTGATGACGATGTCAAAAGATAAACAAAACACCCGTATCGTTGTCGGCATGTCGGGAGGAGTCGATTCCTCCGTAACAGCACTGCTGCTGAAGCAGCAAGGATATGAAGTGATCGGGATCTTTATGAAGAACTGGGACGACACCGATGAACTTGGCTACTGCACGGCCGAAGCGGACGCTGAAGATGTCCGTCGTGTATGTGAGCAGCTCGATATTCCCTACTATACCGTCAATTTTGAAAAGGAATACTTTGATAAAGTATTTTCCTATTTTCTTGATGAATATAAGGCCGGAAGAACACCAAATCCAGATGTTATGTGCAACCGGGAAATTAAATTCGGTGAATTCTTAAACAAAGCGCTGGATCTTGGAGCAGATTATGTTGCAACAGGACACTATGCTCGCGTTGTCGAAGAAGAAGGGAAACTGCACCTTCTTCGTGGCGTGGACAACAATAAGGATCAGACCTATTTCCTGAACGCTCTGAATCAAGATCAGTTATCTAAGGCTATGTTCCCCATCGGACATCTTCCTAAGCCAGAAGTTCGCCGTCTAGCTGAAGAAGCAGGTCTTTATACAGCCAAGAAAAAAGACAGCACTGGTGTATGCTTCATCGGTGAACGAAACTTTAAAGAATTCCTCGGCCATTATCTCCCCGCTCAAGGAGGAGAGATGATTGATATTGTTACAGGCGAAGTTAAAGGTCGTCACGATGGTTTAATGTATTATACCCTGGGACAACGCCAAGGACTCGGCATCGGTGGATCAGGATCTGGTGAGCCTTGGTTTGTCGCTGACAAAGATTTGGAAAAGAATGTGCTCTATGTAGTCCAAGGAGATCATCCTAGCTTGTATTCCACTGGCTTGATCGCCTCCGGCATCAATTGGATTGCAGGTGAGGAAGCTATGCCCAAAGATTCCTTTACCTGCTCCGCAAAATTCCGCTATCGTCAGCCGGATCAACAAGTGACGGTAACGCCAAGAGAAGACGGTACTGTTCACATAGCGTTTGACAAGCCTCAAAAAGCCATTACACCTGGACAAGCCGTTGTGTTCTACCAAGGCGAAGAGTGTCTAGGCGGCGGGACCATAGAATACGCTGAGAAAGTACCGTACTAAGTAAAAATTACGGTTTACCCAAGAACCAAAAAGGCATGTCCCTGGCAGATTCATGTGAACCTGAGGGACATGCCTTTTTGGGTTATCGATCTATTATAAATTCATTTCGACTACTTGCCCTTTATCTACACTTCGCGAGACATCGACTAATCGCTGATTCCGACTTCCTCGGAAAGGTAGGGAAGTATCTTTCTCTCGTTCATAAAACTTGCCGTCAACGATGACATCACACATTAAAGCTAAGTTTTTAAGCATCGGTTGCTTCATTACAGCTTCGAATGTAAAGCCAGTGTAAGCCCATACGTCTTTATCTGGACATTTTCTCTTGAAGTCTGACAAAAAGTCAGCACATTCTTCCGCCGAGAAGAACGGATCACCTCCACAGAGTGTAATTCCGTCAAGTAGGGGATTAGTGGCAATCTCCTTCAAAATCCGTGACTTCAACTCTTCAGTAAAAGGCTCACCCGCTTCAAAATCCCAGGATTCCTGATTGAAGCACCCAGGACAAGCATGGCGGCAGCCGCTGATGAACAGAACAGCACGTACACCTTTGCCCTCATTTATACTTTCCGGAATATAGCCACAGATGTTCATTGGTGCTTAACCCGATCTTCAACTTCAGCCTGTTTAGCTGAATTGAAACGTTCCGTATAGTTACCCGTTAAGTATCCCGTTACCCTGCGTAGACGGTGGAACAGCACCTTGTCCTCACCCACACCACATTCCGGACATGTGGATCCGATAATCCCCTCATAATCACAGACAGGACAACGGTCCAGTGGGTGATTGACCGAGAAGTAACCGATGTCTTGCTTAAGTGCGAACTGTACAATGCTTTTGAAAGCCGCTGTATTTTGCCGGGCATTTCCATCCAGTTCCACATAGGATATAGCACCTGCATTACATAGCTTGTGAAATGGTGCTTCCCACTCGATCTTCTGAAAAGCCGCTACAGGATAATATACCGGGATATGGAATGAATTTGTATAATACTCCCGGTCGGTTACACCAGGAATCTGGCCATAAGTGCTTCGGTCCATCTTTGTAAATTTTCCGGATAAGCCCTCTGCTGGTGTGGCGAACAGCGTGATGTTCAGATTGTATTTCTCACTCATTTCATCACAATAGACACGCATACACTTGATCACATCAAGCCCGAGCTCTCTTACCTTCTCATCCTCGCCGTGATGATATCCTGTCAAAGCTTTCAAACTTTCCGCAAGTCCAATAAAGCCAAGTGCGAGCGAACCGTGCTTCAAGAGATCAGCTACCTTGTCTTCAGGAGCTAATTTCTCTCCACCTTCCCACACACCTTCACGCATCATAAAATCAGAGGCCTTTGCCGGCTGCTTGGCTTGAATCTTATAGCGATGAATTAATCCTTCAACAGCGATTCTCATATAGTGCTCCAGGCTTTGAAAAAATCCATCCAAATCCGCTTCCTCACGTTTACCCAAAGCTATGCCATGATCAATTCCTAGACGTACCAAGTTAATCGTATTGAAGGATAGATTCCCTTTTCCACTAAGACGATTCCTACCAAACCGATCAGAGATGGTACGTGTCCGGCAACCCATCGTTGCAATGATGGTATCCGGGTCCTCCGGACGGTAATAGGGCAGATTGAAAGTCGCATCCACATTGACAAAGTTCGGGTATAAACGACGACTGGAGCATTCTATTGCTTTTAAGAACAGATCGTAATTGGGGTCCCCTTCTGACTGGTTAATTCCTTGCTTGCACTGGAAAATATGTTGTGGAAAAATCGGAGTTTCCCCTCGACCAAGTCCCTTCATCGTCGCTTCAAGCAGCGCATGCGACACCAGCCGTCCTTCCGTAGAAGTGCACATTCCATAATTTAATGAAGTGAAAGGAATCTGGCCACCGGCCCGGCTGCTCATCGTATTCAGATTATGAATGAGAGATTCCGCCGCTTGCTTCGTTTCGTTCACCGTCTCCTCGTAGGCGAATGAATAAGTACGCGGGAATTGTTTTTGCAGTAAAATATTATCCATTATGAGTTCTTCATCCAAGAGATCCGACCCTGAATTCAACTCTCCTTCACCTAGATAGTTCAGCCCTTTCCGAAAATGCTTACGGAAGGACTTCCCTACATACGGTGCTAAATCCCAATCGATCTTATTGCCCGATACTCCGCCAAATTGGCTGTTCTGCTGGGATTGGAATATGATTGCAACAAGAGCCATAGCGGTCATAATACTCTGTGGTGAACGCACTGAACCATTTCCGGTATTAAATCCATTCGCGAGCAATCGATCAAACGGAATAAAGATACAGTTCGTTGTTCCTAAAGCATATTGATCCAGGTCATGGACGTACACATATCCGTTTTTTAACGCTTCTTTTAGATCGGGTGGTAACATGAACGAACTTGCCATCCACTTAGCATATTCCGAACCGATCCGGCTCATTTTCCCGCTGAAAGATTCCCCGTTCAGATTCGCATTTTCCCGGAGCAAATCCATGTCCTTTACACCGATAACATCATTGCTGATCTTGTACAGCTCTCCACGCTTCATACGTTCCAGATCGCGTGCCTCACGGTATTCCTTATACGCTTTAGCCGTATTCTCGTGTCCGATCTTCTTTAAATACTGAATAACGAGATCCTGTATGGCTTCAACCGATATTTGATTCACGCTGCTTGTCTCGTCTTCAACCATCTTAGCAATCCGAGATGAGGCATCCTCTTTAGTTATTCCTTCTACGGCCTCAAATGCTTTGTCTACCGCTCTCATAATTCGTTTAACATCAAAATCAACCTGTGTTCCATCTCTTTTAATAACTTTCATGGTTATTCTCTCCTCCTACTACTAAAGCACAAATAAAAAGAAGCATGCTGCCGCTTAGGTTTACGGTAGACATGCTTCATCCAAGAATCCGGTATATAAATCAAGACAGACCAAGATACCTATTCCTACCTGAAACACCCTCCTATCAACCGTAGGCAATACAGTGTTGTCATAATGGCAGGTATCTGGCTTCAGTACATTTGGAAAGAGATGTTCAGGCTCGTACTATTCTTTCGCGAGTACCTGTTACAGTGGCGGGACCGCTCCGGATTCTCACCGGATTCCCTTTTAAGATCGGAACGTATCCGATCACCATTAATCACTATATGTAGTTGTCATATCAAAAGATATAACAATATATAGGTGATTAACTGTAACAATAATCACAGTGCCTAGTTAACTTCTGTCGGCATAGGCGTTGGCGTAGGCTTTGCATAGCCCGTCTTGTACTTCTCATCAATAGCATTACGGATTTCAGTTAGGCTTTTTCCTTCACTCTTCATTTTGGCAGATTCAACAGCGATCTCAAGACAAACGCCGCAACGTGTACCATGATCATCCCACACAATGCTGCCATCTTCTTTAACCTCATCAATAAAGCAATTCAAGTTGCTATCATGCCCAGCGCTTTCTCCACATCCGCAATAACATGGAATCCATGGGAGTACATCTTTCACCTGAGCAGCGAGCGCATAAATTGTCCGGAGTTCGTCACTTTTTCCATTCAAAAAAGTTGGCAGATCTTTAGCAGATGCTGTCATCTCCTGAATATCCCCGTTGGCAAGAGTCGTCTGTCCCGCATGCTCATGAGTAGCTTCTGTCCCTGTTTTGGAATTTGCCTCGCCTTTACCTTCAGTTTTACCAGCACCACATCCACTCAGAAGTAGACCAGCAGATAGCATCAGAATCACAAATTTTTGTTTACGCAAACTCTTCATCCTCCCCAAATGAAATATAAAACAAATAATTTAGTAGAGTACTCTCATGCTTTATGTTGTTATCGCTAGTCCCGCCCATGCTCCTGCAAGTCCAAGGATTAACGATATAAAAACATATAATAAGGTTTCTGTGTAACGTTTGTTTCCTGCCAAGGAGATTGCCTCATAACCAAATGTTGAAAAGGTAGTAAAGGCACCGCAGAACCCTATTCCTAAAATGCTATACATCACTTCAGGAATCCGCTCAGCAGAGCCGGCGAGTATCCCAAGAATGAAAGAACCTACCACGTTTACAAGCATGGTGGCCCATGGAAAAGAACCTCCTGCTCTTTTTCCAATCCAGATGCCAACGCTATAACGAGCAATTGCCCCAAGGACACCGCCTAACCCAATCCATAAGATCATGTCGTCTCACCTTCTCGTGCTGATCCCATCGTTCGTCCCAACCAAACACCGATCAGAGACATGAGTAGTCCGCCGATGACACTAAGCATCACATAGAGCGCAGCTACGAGCATATGGCCCTGACTAGACAACCTTACAGTATCCACCGTAAATGTAGAAAATGTTGTGAAAGCTCCTGTAAAGCCCGTGCCTATTAGCAACCGAATCTCAGCAGAAATCCGGGTGGAACGTAAGCCATAGGTTAAGAACCAACCCAGAAACAAACACCCCATCAGATTAATAAGTAGGATAGCAGCCGGGAATCCGCTGGCTGGCAGTGGAACTATTTCACCCAGACCATAACGACATAATGTCCCGGCAAATCCTCCCGCACCTACGAAAAGCAAGTTTTTGTTCATACGAAATCCCTTCCAATACGATTACATGAATCCCCTGTTAATCATCCTTACGCAAACGCTGATTGTGCGAAATCTTAGCCTCGTTGCCCTGCTCGGTCGCTTGGTAAAATACACGACGTGCCAGCTCTTTAGGCAAATAATCCTGCTTCACATAATGCCCAGGGAAATCATGAGGGTACTTGTATCCTGCATGTCCGAGCTTCGCGGCTCCTTGATAATGGGTATCCCGCAAGTGAAGAGGTACCTCTGCTGATTTAAGATCTTCAATTGCAGAAGTGGCGCGCGAAATAGCCGTATATACCGCATTTGATTTCGGGCTCTCTACTGCAAAAAGAATCGCCTGCGCAATGTTCAACTTCGCTTCAGGCCAGCCGTTATGACGGTAAGCATCTAATGCACTGACAGCTTGTACCATCGCCTGTGGATTGGCTAGACCGATATCCTCACTACTGGCGGCAATCAACCGTCGAATGAACACCATCGGGTCCATGCCCAGCTTCTCTACTGCATACAAAAACCAGAAAAGTGCTGCATCACTAGAACCACGTATACTTTTATGGAAAGCAGATAATACGTCGTACTGCGTTGACTCATCGGCTCGAACCGTTGGACGCCGAATGGATTCCTCGGCCACTTCGAGCGTAATATGGACCGTTCCTTCCTTAGTTGGAGGTGTTGTCATTGCTGCCAATTCGAGTGCATTTAATGCCCTTCGAATATCACCGTTCGCCATCGAAGCAATGTGCTCAAGTGCATTCTCGTCAACCTGCAGCTGCATAAACCCAAGTCCTCTAGCCTTGTCCTGAAGCGCACGCCTCATAGCAATAAGGGAGTGTTCTCTTGTTAGCGGCTCCAGCTGGAACAAAGTCGAGCGGCTCATGAGAGCCCCGTTCACATAATGAAACGGATTCTCGGTTGTGGCACCGATAAAAATGATAGTCCCTTTCTCAACTGCAGGTAGCAACGCATCTTGTCGGGAACTGTTGAACCGATGTACCTCATCTAGAAACAGAATGGTTTTGGTACCGTACAAGGACTTGTTGCTCTGAGCTTGTTCAATGACCTCACGTACCTCTTTCACTGTTGCCTCTACCGCATTAAGTCGAACAAACTCGCCTTGCGTATGCTTCGAAATGATGTGAGCTAGCGTTGTCTTACCACAGCCCGGCGGACCATAAAGTAAAATGGATGATACCTGATCCGCTTCTATTGCGCGCCGAAGCAGTTTACCTGGTCCTACTATATGTTCTTGTCCAATATATTCATCGAGGTTTGAGGGACGCATCCGATCAGCCAGCAGCCGGGAATCGCGATCCTCTTCACGACCGAGAGAGAATAAATCCATCATTACACATCCTTGCCTATAATCATCATTGAAAACTATGATCTTGATTCTGTTACTTATCATATCACAATCTGGTAATCACATCGCCACTGTAAGCAAAGCCTAAATTCTAATAAATCCCAAACTTTTCTGGATGATCACTCGTTTAGGGACAAACTTACCTGCACACAATCTAGCCTATAATGTACCCAAATATATGACAAAAGAGGGAATAGAGAAATGAAAAGACGATCACTGAGGATCATCGTCCTCATTGCACTAATCATACTCATTGCCGTTACACTTTACCGATTTATAGATAATTTAGGCCAGTCTTATCAACAATTGGGTCTAACTCAATACAAAGAACCGGTGGTTGTCTAAACCACCGGCCCCCTCGTAAAGCAGCTAAATCAAGTTCTTTTGTTAGCTGCTCACTCAATTGATTTTTTCAACTTAAACGCCTTCTGGCCATCCCTGTGCTGCAATTTCTGGCTGTTCAGGGACAATATAAGATGGAAGCTGTTCTCCATGCAGTAACCACAGTTCATGAAGTGCACGCGTACATCCAACATACATAATCTTGGCATCCCAAGCCTTTTCTGCATAGTGCTCACGGTCTGCATCCGCTACAATTACAGCATCAAACTCAAGTCCTTTGGAGAGATATACGGGTAGCACAGACAGGCCGCCCTGATATGTCTGCTTGCTTCCATCAATCAGATGAAGGTCTGGCCACTCCTCAGACAATATACGATGCAGCTCCTCCGCTTCACGAAGCGTACGAGTCAAGATTGAAACCGTCCGATAATTACCCTTCGAAATCAGATGACGCAATGACAGCCTAAGATCCTGCACCCGACTATCCACTCCTGTATAAGGGATTAGACGGACTGCGTCTCCACTACGAAATACAGGTACAGCGAGGAGGTCACTGCCAACTCCTCTTTCAAGTATTCCATTTGCAAACTCGATAATTTCCATTGTTGAACGGTAACTTCGTGTCAGTGCGAAATATGCTCTGTGCTCTTCATCAAACAGTGAGCTCATCTCTTCCCAAGCATGAACCCCTCGGTATGCATGAATCCCTTGAGATAAGTCTCCTAAAATCGTAAAAGAATGTCCTCTTACGAACTTATCAAGGAGCGCCACCTGGAATGGAGAGAAATCCTGCGCCTCATCAATAACGATATGGTCAAACCGCTGCTCACCTGTAATTTCATTCATTAAGCAGTGAAAATACAGCAGGGGTGTAAGATCCTCTTCCCTGACAATGTTATTCTTCAGGTCTTTACGTGTCAGCTTCAACACTTCTGTAGGAATCTCGGATTCAAGCTCCTGAGGCCATAGTCCAGTTGTTTTCGAAGCACCAAACAGCTGCTTATATAACACCAATGGCTCAAATTTCGGCCATTTTCCTGCATAAGATTTCTCACGCTGAGAAGCTTTTTTCTTTCGCTCTTTAAGCAGATGTGAAGGTGTTTTCTTAAGTTCCATCTCCACCCACCGATGCAGTCTGGCGAGCACACGCTCTTTCCGTTTGGCTAGCGGATATGGTTTATATTCTTCGTTGAACCATTCTTCAATCGTTTCACGCTTGAGAACAGCGCCATCCCATGGGGAGAAATCTCCTTCGGGTAAAGCATTTGATTCAATCGATTGAACACAGCGCTGAATCAATGTCATCAATCTTAATGATCCCTTGTAACGTCCACGTACATCATCATTGATATCCGGAGTTCCCTTGCCAGTGGGTGTCTCGAACCAGTAAGACAAGGTTTCAGACGTATCACTGTTCGTCATAGTAATTTCCAGCAGTTCAGATGCCCAATCTCCAAATGTGCGCTGCTGAATATCCCCAACACCAAGCTCAGGAAGCACATCCGATATGTAATCCAGGAACATATGGTTCGGCGCGAAAATGATCATTTTTTCCGCAGATACCTGCTCTTTGTATTGATACAATAGATAAGCGAGTCGATGCAATGCGACAGTTGTCTTTCCGCTTCCCGCAACCCCCTGGATGATCAAGGCTGTATTCTTGGCCGCACGGATTATCTTATCCTGCTCTGCTTGAATCGTTGATACGATATCCCGAAGCCTATTATCCTTGTTCTCCCCAAGTCGGTATACCAGAAACTCATCCGATACAGCAAGGCCTCCACCTTCACGGTTATATGTGTCGGATACGCGCTCTAGGATCTGCTTACGGATGACCACATTTCGTTTTAAATACACTAATCCTTCAATTATTCCATCTGGAGAGTCGTAAGAGGCAGCATCATTTCCTCCCGTAAAAGAGTAAAACAGGCTGGCAACAGGTGCCCTCCAATCAATTACCATAGGAAGTTCACCTGCTTCTTCCCGATCAAAACCTACTTTCCCGATATACAGAGGTGTTGCCTCTGATTTTCCACTCTCTTGAAAATCCAGTCGTCCGAAATAAGGCTCTGGCTGGCCCTTTCTCAATGCTTGTCGTCTTTCCTCTCGACCTGCTTCGAGTACTTGCTCTGTAAAGTCATGCCCGGTATAAACTGGGATATCCTGCAGTCGCTTAAGCTGCTTATTAATCTCTGTAATCGCTTCTTCTAATCTCTGTTTCTCTTCTTGATAGGCACTTTGAAAAGAGTCCGTCAAATTCAGTTACCTCCTAAGAATTATTTTTTCTATTTTGTGGATTGACACAAAAAGGATACCAATTGTAACACACCTTGCCGCAATATACTACTGACACTCCTCAGCGGGATCATTCCTGAACCAGCGTCATCTGTTTCTAGTGTATCCCCCTTGGGGGACAGAAAGACGCAGGTCCGTCTACCACGAACGCTGCGTCTTCACATGTAAACCTCAGAACTCAGAGCAATGACACTGTACATCTTCTGCTCTAGTTTCTTAAATCTTTTAAATTATAGACCATCTGCTAAGATGAAAGCCCCGCTCTTTCGAGTAATTCTTTCACTGTAACACTAACCATAATCAGGCCTGCTACCGGCGGCACAAACGCATTACTTGCTGGCGGTTGCTTAGCCTTTCGAATTTCAGGTGCATTCTCAGGAACGATCTTGTCGGTAACATCCTGACGGGGTTTCATCGGTTCTTCTGTTGAGAATACAACCTTAACCCCTTTCTTGATGCCTTCCTTACGAAGTTTCGTACGAACAACTCGTGCAATAGGATCCATCGAGGTCTTCGATATATCTGCTACCTGGAACTTGGTAGGGTCCATCTTATTCGCAGCACCCATGCTTGAGATCATCGGAATGCCACGTTTCAGACATTCCTTAATGAGATGCACCTTATAGATGATGGTGTCTGAAGCATCAAGTACGTAATCCAGATCGTATTTGAACAATTCTTCATACGTCTCATCCGTATAGAACATGTTAAGGGCGATTGCCTCACACTCCGGATTGATCAGCTTCACACGCTCAACCATCAAATCTGCCTTTTTCTGACCCACTGTTGTTGTCAATGCATGAATCTGGCGATTAATGTTCGTAATATCTACAACATCTTTGTCGATTAGGATAATACGGCCAACCCCAGTACGAGCAAGAGCCTCAACCGCCATCGATCCAACTCCGCCTATGCCTAGTACGGCTACCGTGCTATTCTTCATAACCTCGAGCCCCTCAGGCCCGATCGCTAGTTCCGTACGAGAAAATTGATGCAGCATTTTAAATACCTCCTAACAGGCAAGAAACGGCTGAATTACAGCCGTTCCCCCCAAGTATTGATCTGATATTTATGACTTCTTTTCTTCAACTGGCTTTTTCGCTACCTTGATATGAAGCTGCTCAAGCTGTCCTCCGTCTACCATAGAAGGAGAATCCATCAGAAGGTCTGTAGCACTTGCCGTTTTCGGGAATGCAATCGTCTCACGTAAGTTAGTGCGTCCTGCAAGAAGCATAATGAGACGGTCAAGTCCGAATGCAATACCACCATGTGGTGGTGTACCGTATTCAAATGCGTCCAACAAGTAACCGAATTTCTCGTTAGCTGTCTCAGGGGATAGGCCGAGTGCTGCGAACATTTTTTCTTGAATGTCACGCTTATAAATACGCATGGAGCCGCCGCCCACTTCATAACCATTCAATACGATATCATAAGCTTGTGCACGAACCGCAAGTGGATCTGTATCGAGCAATTCCAGATCTTCGTCATTTGGACGAGTGAACGGATGGTGCTCTGCCACATAGCGCTTCTGCTCTTCATCATAACTTAAGAGTGGGAAGTCTAGTACCCAAGCGAATTTGAATTCATTATCATCAATCAGACCGAGCTGACGACCGATTTTAAGACGGAGTGCACCAAGCACATCAGCAACAACTTTTTTGTTATCTGCAGAGAATAACAGCAAGTCTCCCTCTTCTGCTCCTGTACGCTCTTTAATCGCTTCAATCTCCTGCTCCGTAAAGAATTTCACGATAGGTCCTTTGAATTCTCCTTCTTTTACTTGAATCCAAGCAAGACCTTTCGCTCCATAACGAGCAGCATATGGTCCAAGATCGTCAATCTCTTTACGTGTCCAAGTACCGCAGCCTTTAGCGTTAAGACACTTCACTTCGCCACCTTTTTCGATAACGGAAGCAAATACTTTTACACCACTTGTAGCAACGATATCATTCATTTCGATCAATTCAAGACCAAAACGAAGGTCTGGCTTATCGGAACCGTATTTACCCATAGCGTCAGCATAGCTAATACGCTGGAATGGTGTTGCCAATTCAACACCAATGGTTTCTTTGAACAGTCGAACCATCAGCTTCTCCATCATGTCCAGAAGATCATCGCGATCCATGAATGATGTCTCAATGTCGACCTGTGTGAATTCCGGCTGACGGTCAGCACGAAGGTCTTCGTCACGGAAACAACGAGCAATTTGGTAATAACGTTCAATACCGCTTACCATCAATAGCTGTTTATACAGCTGTGGGGATTGTGGCAGTGCGAAGAATTCACCTGCATGAACCCGGCTTGGTACCAGATAATCACGCGCACCTTCTGGAGAGCTCTTCGTCAGAATTGGTGTTTCAACATCCACAAAACCTTCTCCATCAAGGAAGTCACGGAACACTTTAGATGCTTTAGAACGAAGCATTAGTGTCTTCTGCATTTCTGGACGGCGCAAGTCGAGGTAACGGTACTTCAAACGAAGCTGCTCGTCCACTTCTACCCCATCTTCAATGAAGAATGGAGGTGTTTTAGCCGCATTCAATACTTCGATTTCAGTCACTTGAACTTCAATTTCGCCTGTAGGAAGGTTAGGGTTTACCGTTTCAGCCGCACGCTTGACCACTTTACCAGATACAGCAATTACATACTCCGTACGTACTTTATCAGCTGTATTCAATGCGTCGCCAGAAAAATCCGGGTTGAATACGACTTGCATAATTCCACTACGGTCACGAAGATCGATGAAGAGTACGCCTCCCAAGTCACGACGAGTCTGTACCCAGCCGTTTAACGTTACGGTTTCTCCAATGTTGGCGGTCGTTAATTGACCGCAATGATGCGTCCTTTTCATGATTCCATCATACCCCTTTATTTATAATTAAGCCGATACGGCAGGCTAACCAATTTCCTTATGCAATTCTTCCAACTTAACCGTGCGCTGCTCTCCAGTTTCCATCGATTTTAGCGCAATTTCTCCACGAGCAAGCTCATCATCGCCAAGAATTGCTGTATAACGAGCTTGAAGACGGTCAGCAGATTTCATCTGGGCTTTCATCTTACGTCCGAGATAGTCACGCTCTGCTGAGAGACCAGCATTACGTAAGCTGTACGTCAGCTTCGTGACTTCTTCTTCCGCGGCTTCACCGAGAGCCACAAGATACACATCGAGTGGTTTGATAGCGTTCAGCTCAATATTCTGGTGTTCCAGAATCAACATGATCCGCTCGAGTCCAATACCAAAACCAATGCCCGGTTGATCTGGTCCACCGAATTGTCCAACCAAGCCGTTAAAGCGGCCGCCACCACCTACGGTGTCAATCGCTCCAATCCCTTGAGCTTTAAATTCAAAAGCGGTGTGGGTGTAATAGTCAAGTCCACGAACAAGACGCGGGTTGATTTCATAGTCCACTCCCATGGCGTCAAGGTATCCCTTCACCTTTTCAAAATGAGTGCTGCACTCTTCATCCAGACTATCGAGAATCGATGGTGCTCCATCGAACTTGTCCTGATCCTTCTTGCAATCCAGTACTCGAAGTGGATTACGCTCCATACGGGACTGACAATCTGAGCACAGATTCTCTCTCATCGGTGTCAGGAAAGATAAGAGTCGGTCTCGGTAAGCTGCTCTTACTTCAGGAGTACCCACCGAATTGATTTCTACCTTTACGCCCTGAAGACCCAGTTCTTTCGTAAAGGAATATCCAAGTGCGATTACTTCCGCATCAATTGCTGGATCAGCAGCTCCGAACACTTCCACCCCAAACTGGTGAAATTGACGATATCGACCTGCCTGCGGGCGCTCGTATCGGAACATCGGAGCGATGTAATACAGCTTGGTAACATCAGGCTCACCATACAGTTTATTTTGAACATAGGCGCGAACGACTCCTGCTGTTCCTTCAGGGCGTAGCGTCATGCTGCGGTCGCCCTTGTCCGTAAAGGTGTACATTTCCTTTTCAACGATATCCGTCGTTTCACCCACACCGCGCTCAAACAATGAAGTCTGCTCGAACATCGGTGTGCGGATTTCACGGTAGTTGTAGCGACGACATAAATCACGTGCCTTTTCTTCAACAAACTGCCACTTCTCGACTGTACCCGGCAAAAAATCCTGTGTGCCTGTCGGTTTCTCAAACTTGATATTCGCCATTCGTTCTTCCCTCCATTATTCCTACCAATGAGCTTCAACTAAAAACTGACTTATATATTTCTATCTAGAAATACTAAAAAATCTCTCGTCCCTGTGTTGTACATTCAACAACAACAGGGACGAGAGATTGTTATCAACAGAAATCTCCCGTGGTGCCACCCACATTCCGGATTCATCCATATTTGATCAACAATGATCATAAATTCTAAGGATTAGGCCGCTTCAAACCGGATAACGCTCGGTAAGCGCAGAATCGGCTACTACATTTATCTACCCGTAATACGGGTATGTTTCGCCGTCTGTTCTCGGGGAGGTCATTCGTCCACTCATCAAGGGAATCCTTACAGCCAAAGGGGTTCCTCTCTGGATCTTGTGGGGATGGAGTACTTAGTCCCGTCATCAAATCAGTATCGATATTTATATTTTACCCAAAACATTATATTTTTAGATTGTAATGAACCGCCGTACTAAAGTCAAGAAACTTCAACAATTTCTTTCTATAAAAAAAAGAAAGACCTACAAACCGATGTTGTAGGTCCAAAACATTATATAAAAAAGGGGGTCATGCTGTTATTATAAACAGCCAATATTAAGAGAACATGATACTAATATTACAGTTGTATTACAAGTCTGAAAGCGGTATCTATAACGAAAGCAAAAGCCCCTGGCAAGACCCTAAATAGAGTCAACCAGAGGCTTTTAAGTGTCTATGTTATAAGCAATTATTCAAATCGCTCAATAAACGCCTGATTTTTCCGAAGCACCTGAACCACTTCGTCATAATCAGCATCATTTACTTTAGCTGACAAAACATACTTCAGATCGTCATAATCCGAATCCGTTAATTCTGCATTATCCACCCAATCATCGTGCTCTGGAGCAGGAAGATCCTCAGAGCGCTCTGTACCCGGTAGCACATTTGTCCCGACAATGGCGCCTGGAGATACAGGTGCACCACCCACTGGACCCGAGCCAGGAGCCGTACCACCTACTCCTGAAACGTTCCAGGGTACAAGCGGCACAATAATATTCGCAGACCTGCCAATTGCATCTTGAAGTTGTCCAACTTCCAATTGATCGATATTATACGTCTGAAGCGTTGTTCTAGCTCCTTCCGCTTCACTTTCTGTCCTAAAGTATGCTTGAATTTGTTTAGACATGTCCATTCCTCCTTTTTTTCAAAACCATGTTGAAAATCGGGTATTGCATGAACAAGAACAAGCCTGGTCAGTGATTCGTCACAGTACTTTCAGCAATTCACGTACGAACGCAGGCTCATCCTTCGGTGTACGTGAAGTGATAAAGTTACGGTCAACGATGACTTCCTCATCTTTAAATGTTGCGCCCGCATTGACCATATCATCTTGAAGTGGTGGATATGATGTAATCGTGCGCCCCTTCAACAGATCGGCACTCGCCAAAATTTGCGGACCGTGACAGATCGAAGCAATCGGCTTGCTTGCCTTATCAGCCTCACGTACAAACTTCAAAATATGGGAATCCAGTCGTAAATTCTCCGGAGAGGATCCACCTGGAATGACCACCGCATCATAATCTTGAATACTTACATCAGCAATGGCTTTATCCGTTGTGTAAGTTACTTTACCTTGTTTACCTTTTACCTCTTGGCCTTGTTTCAGTCCGATGATATCTGCCTGATGTCCGGCTTTCTTCACTTCTTCATAAGGAACCTGCATTTCGGAATCTTCAAATTGATCAGCTAGTAAAAAAGCTACTCTACTCATGATGTTAAGTCTCCTTTCGCTATCGTCCTTGCCATCTTATTACCCTGTTGTGATTTTTTTATAACAGAAATTCATATAAATAAATCTGATTCAACCTAATAGCAATAAAAAAAGCTGCCGTATAGGCAGCACTAATAAAAAAATAAAACCCAGTTCTACCTTCTCGGCAGAAGAATCCGATCACTTGCTCTGACTTCCGTTTTCCATAACGGATCAACGGGTACAATTACAGATCGGTTCAGACCCTCTGTTTCTCTAACCCCACTCGATTCAAGAATAGATACAGCACGATGCAGAGCCGATTTAGGGGATTGTCTCATAAGTTAATAAATCTCCTTTACACTGTGATTCAAACATTCACCTCTGTTTCACAGCATGTCCAGTTATCATTAACCTATGCGAACATTAATCTATATCCCCTACGGATTACGACTATCGATAATGATTGTCACAGGGCCAGAATTGGTTAAAGAAACATCCATCATCGCCCCGAATACTCCTGTCTCCACTTGCAAACCTTTGCTAGCCAGCTCGCTATTAAAACATTCATACAGCTTCTCAGCTTGCTCTGGTCTAGCTGCCGACATAAAGTTAGGACGTTTCCCCTTACGACAATCACCATATAATGTGAACTGGGATACGGATAGAATTGCTCCACCCACATCTAGCACACTAAAGTTCATTTTTTCCTCATCATCTTCAAAAATCCGCAATCCCGCGACTTTATCCGCTAAATATTTCGCGTCTTTCTCCTCATCTTCATGGGTTACACCTACCAAGACCATAAGCCCTTCCCCAATGGTTCCTACAACCTCTTCGTTAACTGTCACTTGTGCATTCTTACATCTTTGAATGACGACCTTCATAGAAATCAGACCCCTTATCATAAAAATAGCGGGCCAACCTCCTTTATAAGGAAGCCAGACCGCTTAGTAATCATTGCACAGCGAATGAGCCGCCTAGCCCGTACATCTATCACTGCATAATTCGGTGAACGGTGTAAACATCCTTTACACGTTTAATCCGCTCTACAACCGATTGCAGATGATCTGTATTGCGAATGAGTATGGTCATATGAATCATGGCCATCTTATTCTTATCCGATCTGCCTGTAACCGCTGAAATGTTCGTTTTGCTCTCAGATACAGCTTGAAGCACTTCGTTCAGAAGTCCATTACGGTCATGACCAGTCACTTCGATGTCCACACTATAGTTCGCTTCGACGGAAGATTCCCAATCAACCTCGATAACGCGTGCTGCTTCTTCACCATCACCCGTAGCAGGTAAGTTGGCGCAATCAGAACGGTGCACCGAAACGCCGCGTCCCCTTGTGACATAACCTACAATGTCATCTCCCGGAACCGGGTTACAACATCTTGCAAAACGGACAAGTAAATTGTCTATGCCCTTGACGCAGACGCCATTCGTAGGACGGCTCCGTTTCTCTGGAGGAGCCTTGATCTCTTTCATCTCGGATGTCAACTCAAGCAGGTTCGCTTCTTCCTGCTCCTTACGAAGCTTCTCAGTCAATTTGGTACAGATCTGAGCTGCCGTAATTCCTGCGAATCCAATGGCGGAGAGCATATCCTCAATATCATTAAAGGCAAATTTCTTGGCAGCCTCAATCAACTTATCGTCACTCATCCAGTCCGATGGTTCCAGGCCAAGTCGCTTCAATTCACGCTCGAGCATATCTCGGCCCTTTTCAACGTTCTCTTCCCGCTTTTCTTTTTTGAACCACTGTTTGATCTTGCTTCTCGCATGTGACGATTGTGCAATTTTCAACCAGTCTTGGCTCGGCCCATAGGAATGCTTAGAAGTCAAAATTTCAATGATATCCCCTGTTTTGAGCTGGTGATCTAGCGGAACGATCCGTCCGTTCACCTTAGCCCCTATTGTCCGATTACCAACCTCGGTATGAATACGGTAAGCAAAATCAAGCGGAACCGATCCAGCCGGTAGCTCAATAACCTCACCTTTTGGTGTGAACACAAACACCAGATCCGAGAAAAAGTCCATTTTGAGTGATTCTACAAATTCCGATGCATCCTTCGCTTCATGTTGAAGCTCAAGAATTTCACGGAAGAAGGTCATTTTATTATCAAAGTCTCCTGCTCCAGAGCCTTCTTTATATGCCCAGTGAGCGGCAATACCGAATTCCGCTGTACGATGCATATCAACAGTTCGAATTTGAACCTCGGTAGGCTCACCGTTCGGACCAACTACCGTTGTATGAAGCGACTGATACATATTCGCTTTCGGCATCGCAATATAATCTTTAAACCTTCCCGGCATAGGCTTCCACAAGGTGTGAATGATACCTAATGTCGCGTAACAATCCTTGATATTATCTACAATAATTCGAATCGCTAGTAGGTCATAGATCTCATTGAATTGTTTGTTTTTGACGGACATTTTGTTAAATACACTATAAATATGCTTCGGTCTACCAGACAATTCAGCTTGAATACCCATTTCGTCTAGCTTCTCTTGAATACGTTCGATAACGTTATCAATGAATTGCTCGCGCTCTGCACGTTTCTTATGCATCAGGTTAGCAATACGATAATATTGCTGAGGATTCAAATACCTGAGCGCAATATCCTCCATCTCCCATTTAATTGCTGAAATACCGAGACGGTGAGCAATAGGGCAGAAGATCTCCAGAGTTTCATGTGAAATACGACGCTGGCTTTCCTCAGACTGGTACTTAAGCGTACGCATATTATGAAGACGGTCTGCCAGCTTTATAACGATCACGCGGATATCCCGAGCCATCGCGATGAACATTTTGCGGTAATTCTCGTTCTGTTGTTCTTCCTTAGAACCAAACTTAATACGTTCCAGCTTGGTTAATCCATCCACCAACATAGCGCAAGTATCGCCGAACTTCTCGCGGATTTGCTCAAGAGAAACCGTTGTATCCTCAACGACATCATGCAATAGCGCAGCAATAATAGACAGCGCGTCCATCTGCATATTGACAACGATGTCGGCTACCGCGAGCGGATGAAGAATATAAGGTTCTCCCGATTTCCGCACCTGCCCATGGTGGGCTTGCTCCGCAAATTCATAAGCTTCCTGAATACGGAGAAGATCGGGTTCTTTAATATAGGCGCTAGCCTTCTCGAGTAATCGCTCTATGCCCATTCTTAGTCCTTCTCTTCCCTTTCTATATAAAATAGAACCCGCCCTTTGTCAAAACGTGCAGGTTCCCTCATCGAATGTTTTCCTATTATTATGACGCTTACTACCGTTCACGTCAACACTGTAGACCTGGTAAATACGCTTAACATCAAGCTTTAACGATAATTCCACCCTTATTTCCCGTTCAAGACTCTCCAAGTTCTTACAAGCCTGTATTTTTTGCCGAATCCCCATAAAAAATGTTGTTGAAAAATCAATCAATTGTATTTAATCTATTAAAGATCGTAAAAGAACGGTAGCTATGTATAAAAGTCCTAGAGGAGTGAATTGTTTTGCAACGCGAAATTCAAGTAAATGAAAAGCTTCCATTTGGACCCGGATTCTTGCTAAGCTTACAGCATTTGTTCGCCATGTTCGGAAGCACTGTCCTCGTGCCGAATTTATTTGGAGTCGATCCTGGCATGATCCTGCTCATGAACGGAATCGGTACACTGCTTTATATTTTGCTCTGTAAAGGGAAAATCCCAGCCTATCTTGGGTCAAGCTTCGCTTTTATCTCGCCTGTACTTATCGTAATTAATAAGAATCCAGGTGAGAACTACGGGAAAGCACTGGGAGCCTTTATCGTAACAGGAATCATCTTCTGTATCGTTGCCCTAATCATTAAATATGCAGGTACCCGTTGGATTGATTTTGCATTTCCTCCGGCTGTCATGGGGGCAGTTATTGCAATGATCGGTCTGGAGATTGTACCGGTCGCAGCCAAGATGGCGGGCTTCATTCCTCCAAGTGATCCCACTGAAGCCGCTAACTGGTCCATTGATCCAACTACAATTTCGATATCGATGATAACACTTGGGGTAACCGTTTTGGGTTCTATCTTGTTCCGTGGGTTTCCTAAAATCATTCATATTCTGATCGGTATCGTTACTGGTTATACTTTATCCTTCGTACTTGGTGTAGTAAATGTTGATAACATTAAAGAAGCAAGTTTTCTATCCGCACCTCATATAACAACACCTGTGTTTGATTGGGCAGCTATCTTCACTATTATTCCCGTTGCACTAGTCGTCATTGTGGAGCATATCGGTCATCTGCTCGTAACAAGTAACATCGTGGGTAAAGATCTGTCGAAAGACCCTGGCCTTCATCGCTCACTCCTTGGTAACGGAATTTCAACAATCCTGTCTGGCTTTGTAGGCTCAACACCCAACACAACCTATGGTGAAAATATCGGCGTTATGGCACTGACGAAGGTATATTCTGTACGCGTCATTGGCGGAGCAGCTGTAATCGCCATCCTACTGTC
The DNA here is from genome assembly GCF_058781425.1 of Paenibacillus sp. FW507-14B1B. Taxonomy (NCBI): domain Bacteria; kingdom Bacillati; phylum Bacillota; class Bacilli; order Caryophanales; family Paenibacillaceae; genus Paenibacillus; species Paenibacillus sp. FW507-14B1B. The sequence goes on from NZ_JBYSWS010000001.1 coordinate 1,717,926, forward strand.
CTTCTCAGGCACGTTCTCTGCTGTCATTGCTAACATCCCCGATCCTGTTATGGGTGGGGTTTCACTGCTTCTGTTCGGTGTAATTGCAGCTTCTGGTCTTCGCATTTTTGTTGAACAACGTGTGGACTTCTCGAAAGCAAGCAATATGCTTTTAGCTTCGCTTGTCTTGGTTGTCGGAGTCAGCGGAATTACACTCAAGATTGGTGATGTTGAACTGAAAGGAATGGCACTGGCTACGATCGTTGGTATGGTCCTAGCTATACTGTTCAGACTTTTCGAAATCTTAGGTCTCTCTAATGAAAAGACAGAAGAACCTACGGTTGATAAAATTACAGACTAATAACAGGAAAGGCCCCGCACCTAAATCATAGGTGCAGGGCCTTTTCGTTATTATTTCCCGGGAAAATCCGATAATATATGACGCTGCTTACTCGTAATGCATCAATGTAAATACATCAATTCCCTCTAATTTTTCACGACCATTAAGCTCATTCAGCTCAATCATAAACGCCGCTCCAACAACATTTCCTCCTAATTGTCGTACGAGATCAACAGAAGTAGCGATGGTTCCACCTGTTGCGAGCAGATCATCTGCGATCAGAACATTTTGACCTTTTTCAATCGCGTCGATATGCATTGCCAGTTTGTCTTTACCGTACTCTAGATCATAACCAACTTCAATCGTTTCATAAGGCAGCTTACCGCTCTTACGAATTGGTGTGAAGCCAACGCCTAATGCGTAAGCTAACGGAGCTCCTACGACAAAACCACGTGCCTCAGGTCCAGCGATAACATCGATTTTAAGATGTTCAACCATCTTTTTTAATTCATTAATTGCATTCCGATACTCTTCACCATTCTTAAGCAATGTTGTGATGTCTTTGAAGCTAATCCCTGGTTGTGGAAAGTCCGGGATCACACGAATATAATCTTTAAAATCCAATAAAATCTCCTCCTAGGTCAGGTGACTGACGATTACGATGCACCTTTTGATCGGGTTATCATCCAATGGGTTAGTTGCGCGGTGTTTGCGTGCAGCAAATGCTGCTCCATTTCTGCTAACTCATTCAACTCCCTGAAATGACAGGAAGCATCCAACGGTTTTTTGTCCGGTTTCGTTATAAAAGTAATCATTCCATTAGAGCGCTCAATAAATACCAATTCCTCGAATACATCGAGTACTTTTATTAACATTCGATGTGAAAGTGAAGATTGTCTATTCATCTGCGCAATAACTTCAGATTCGGACACTGGCTTTGAACCTAAACCGGCAAGCATAATATAGAGCTTTTTAAACTGATCCCGTGTCGGTATTTGCAGAGAGTTCTGCTTATTACGGAGCGGATGCAGTAGAAATATATTTGGCACGGAGTGAAACGTTGACAGTAATGTATCAAGCTGTCCTGCGCTCTCCGGTACGTCCAGCACAAACAACACTGAAATGGACTCACTGCCGCCCTCTTCTGCGACTGAATTCATCGGCAAAATGCCAGCATTCCTATCATATACCCAAAGGGACAAATCATTCAAATGACTTTTTATAGCATCTTTTGAATTTTGTGCGAATACAACTGCTGAGTGAACAGCGGAGCAATGAATATGAGGCTCCAGCACTTCTCTAAGGCGCTTTAACTCTTGAATCGGATCTTTCGAGCCACGGAAATCGAAAACCTGCTGATAGGGCACACTCATGTCTTGTATCATAAGCTGTGGTTTTCGATTTCCATTCCATTCATTTACCGATAATTCACCAAGCACATCCACCTTCGTTCCCTCAGGTAGGACATCGGCAAGATGACCTAAACCAAAGGCAACAGCCTCCAGTTGATGTCCACTCTGTTGAAAGCGTAGCTTTAGATGTTTATTCTCTTTGCCCATTTTACGAACATCTTTCACTTCCAGACCACGAAAGACTACCTTTGGAATCGGATTGGACATGCCAAAAGGTCCGAGCACCTCTAATTCATCAATGACTGGCAGTGGAACGTCCGCAATACAGCATTCCAGGTCTGCTTGGTACACCGGTATAAAATGTTCTTCGTTCAACACGCCATCCGCAAATGAACATAAACTATTCTCGAATTGTTCCAATTGACTAATATGAAGACTCATTCCTGCCGCTGCAGGGTGACCTCCAAAATGGTGCATAAGATCCTTACAAGAATGCAGCGCTTCATAAATATCGAAACCAGGAATAGAGCGAGCAGATCCTTTACACTCTCCAGTTTCGGCGTTAATCCCGAGTATAACCACTGGTCTATAAAATCTCTCTAATATTTTGGAAGCTACAATTCCGACGACACCAACATTCCAGCCCTCTCCAGCCAGTACAATGACTGATGGAAGCCTGTCATACCCCCATCGACTTTGAATCATGTTCATCGATTCTTGAACGATTTGCTCTACGACCTGCTGTCGATTCTTGTTCAGAGCATCAAGTTCCCAAGCCAATCGTTCTGCTTCATCTTGAACTTCTGTCGTCAGAAGTGTCACTGCTCTGCCTGCATGATCGAGACGCCCGCTAGCATTAATTCGTGGAGCCATAGCGAACGCTACGTTGAGAGCTGTAACCTGTTCTACATTCACTCCACCAACCTCTAAGAGAGCTCTTATTCCGGCATTCTTAGTCCGTCTCATGGAGTGCAGACCATTCTTCACCAGAACACGATTCTCGCCAGTCAGAGGCATTAGATCCGCAATCGTCCCAATAGCTACAATCTCAAGCCACTCTAGCGGAGGATTCCCCACAAGCGCCTGTGCTAACTTATAGGCTACACCTACACCTGCCAATCCCTTGAAAGGATATGGGCAAGCAGGTATTTTCGGATTAATAAGTGCATATGCGTCAGGAAGCTGTTCTGGAGGCTCATGATGATCCGTTACAATAACATCCATCCCTAACTCATTGGCGTACGCTATCTGTTCTACTGCACTAATTCCGGTATCTACAGTAATGACAAGGCTAACACCTTGTTGGTGAGCCCAATCTAACGCATGGTTGTGAAGTCCGTAGCCTTCATTGGAGCGATGAGGAATATATATATCATAAGAGGCACCTAGGTAGCGCATCAGGTTGATCATCAGTGATGTACTGGATACACCATCAGCATCATAATCGCCATATATTAGAATATGCTCATGCTCCTCTAATGCCTTCCGAATCCGAGGGACCGCTTCGTTCATACCGAGCATCAAAAATGGATCATGCGTCAGTTCAAACGCTCCATTCAAGAACACTTCTCCATCCTGTGATGAAGTAATTCCTCTAGCAGCCATTAATGATGCTATGAGAGGAGATACCGAAAGCTCACTTGCAAGCTTGCCGGACACCTCAGCATCTGGAGATAGCATTTGCCATTCATACTTGGAATATAGCACGAAATTTCACCTTTCTTTACACTGCAATACTGTTCTTACTGATCTTCATGAAAAATCACTGTGGTAGTGTTGGAAGATCGTTATCCACCAAATCATAATTTGATTTATATGGATAGCCCGGTTCGTATGGAACTACACTTACATTTGCATTGATTACGTGTACAAACCGGTGTAGTAGCAACTTTCGGATTCGATCCGCAATTTCATGGGCTTCCCATACGGTAATACGTGGATTAACGCTGACCTTCACGTCAATATTCACCTGACCCTGACGTATTTGGCCATACTCTTGCACCTTTATATCCTCAACAGTAATTACACCATGGACTCTCTGAATGGTATCCATGTAATCAGCATGATGCTCATGAAGAGGCTTCTCAGTGAATGTATTGTTTATGGAACTTGTGACTAAAATATAACCTTTTCGGAGCACTAGCAAGGATACTATGAGAGCTGCAATCGAATCCATATATAACAGAGTGTGGATCTCATAATATGAACCAACTCTGGATAGGAAGAGACCGCTCAGAACAGTCAATGAAGAGTACAGTCCGAAACGGTGATTTTCAGAGTGTGCCTTTAAGCGTTGATCACTTTTCTTCTTAGACTCACGATATTGATATTGGAAGACAATTTCGTTCACACCTAGTGAAATCAGTACAGCTATAATTGCCTCCAAACCAGGAGCTTCTGGTGTTCTTGTTGAGAGATGCTTTACAGCTGAGACAGCGATTTGTAGTCCGCACACCAATATAATTACAGCAAATAAGATAGACATAAAAGGCGCAGCATGTTCTTCAGATAGTTTTTGCTTACGATCAGATAACTTCGGTCTCCCTAACCAGGGAAGACGGTCTGCAAGCAATGTAGCTGCATTCGAGGCGGAATGTAGCGCATCGCTCATAAGAGCCATACTTCCGAAAAAATACCCAACTACTCCTTTGCCCACAGCCACAGTAGAATCGCTTATGATACCAGACCAAACGGCTGTATCCGTATGAGACAATCGTTCGTTATTCACATGTGGCCCCCCTCAGCTATGCTCTATAACACATACGCCGGTAACTTAGAAAGCCGCGTCGCCTACGACGCGGCTTTCTACATGAATAGTAGTGTAGTTATTAAAAAACTAACCTTACGCTCATTCTAAATGTCTGCTTTAGACGGCTTCGGTGCTTTAGGCTTTGCAACATTTTTACCTTTCAGCAATAGCCACAGTGGGCTGGCAATAAAGATTGAAGAGTAAGCCCCGAACAGCAAACCAATTACGATTGCTAGTGAGAACATTCGTATTGATTCTCCACCCATGATTAACATAAAGAATGCTGCAATGAATACCGATAATGCGGTATACAATGAACGAGCAATGGTTTGAGACAAACTCTTATTAACTAGTTCCACTAGATCAGAATACTTTTTGATTTTTGCAAACCGCAGATTTTCACGGATACGGTCAAAGATAACGATGGTATCGTTAATGGAATAACCGATAATCGTCAAAATAGCGATAATAAACGTCAAGTTCACTTCCAAACGGAAGATGGAGAAAATACTAATGACCACAAATGCATCATGCAATAGTGCGATAATAGCCGCTATCGCAAAACGCCACTCGAATCGAATGCTGACATAAATAATAATTCCGACACATGACAGCAATACCGCATAAATCGCATTTTGTCCAAGCTCTTTAGCCATTTCAGGATCGACCGTATTCACTTCAAAGGAAGCGTCCTTGTCCAATTTCTGAATGCCTGCTTTTAAAGCTTGATCTTGAGGCTCCGTTAGCACCTGGCTAAAACGAATATTCACTCGATCATTACCCGGTGTAATACTAGCCTCTTCTGCAATACCAGCTTCCTTCAGAATCGGCTCAAGCTGTTCTACTGTAAGTTGCTTCGATGTTGTAATATCCACGTTGGAACCTGAACGGAAATCAACACCGTAGTTCAATCCGAGAGCAGCAAGACATATTGCGCCGACGATGGTCAGAATAATCGAGAACGTATAAAAGTACCGGCTGGCACCTACATAATCAAAGTTTTTAAAGCGCACGAATGTCACTCTCCTTTACCCCGAAATGCTTCGGTTTGCTAGCCCAACCCATCTTAACAAGCAAATTGAGCAAGAAACGGGAGAAGTACACGTTCGTGGCAATACTCACGATAATCTCCAAGATAAGAACAAGTGCAAATCCTTTAACAGCACCTGTACCGAACGCAAACATAACAGCAGCAACGATAATCGTTGTTACGTTAGAATCCATGATTGTACGGAATGAGTTTTTACCACCCGCTTTAACGGAAGACGCAATACTCTTTCCACTTCGCATCTCTTCCCTGATACGTTCATAAGTAATAATGTTGGCGTCAACCGCCATCCCGATCCCCAAGATGAATGCCGCAATACCTGGCAATGTCAATGTGAAATCGGCCAATACAAAAATCAATATAAGCAACCATGTATGCACGATAAGTGCGAAGCTCGCAAGCAAGCCAGGAATACGATACATACCGATCATAAAGATTAGAATAGCTACAGAAGCGATTAAGCCTGCTTCGAGCGTCTTAGTCAAAGATGCCATCCCTAAGGTTGCGCCTACGCTTTGAGAGTATTTCTCTGTCAGCTTCAGCGGTAGTGCCCCTAGATTAATCGTATCACGAATTTGCTTCGCTTCGTCAATCGAATAATTACCAGTAATTTGCGCGCTACCATCCGTCAGAACAGCTCGTACCGTCGGAGCAGATAATAGTTCGTCATCCATAAAGATCGCAAGTTCTTGTCCAAGAAGACGCTCTGTAATTTCAGCGAAACGAGCTTTATCTCTTACTTTGATATCAATCACTGGCTGATTCAAGCTATCATAAGCAACAGAGGCTCCATTCTCTACGAAATCGTCTCCCCGAAGTTCAATCTTACAAAACTCTTCTCCCTCTTTACAGCCGTCATTGCTTCGGAACGTAAGGTTCGCTGGTTCTTTCATCGTCTTGCGGACCTCAGCCTCGTCGGTTACACCGGCGACCTTCAGACGAATACGGTTCGTCCCCTCCGGTGTTACCTCCGGTTCGGTCGTTCCCATTGCGTCTGCACGTTTTTGTAAACTTTTTGCGGTCTCCTGCAAGGCTTCTTTTGTCACCTGCTGGCCTTCTACCAATGGTTCGGCCTCATAAAGGATTTCAAAGCCGCCCTTAAGATCCAAACCTAAACGAACGTCTTTTACTAATCCCGGGCTCGTCACAACCATGATTCCGGTGACCACGAGTACGGTAACGATGAAACTGATGATTCTCTTCATGCCGTCCCTAGTTCCCCCTTCTATTTCTCAATATTCCTATTATAGCCATGCCTCAAAATCCAGTCAATTTATCATTAATTGTCGATCTGATCAAAATAACTCAATTTCCCTAAAGAAAAGGGATCAACCTTCGTCAATCGAAAGGAGACCCCTTATATGCCGATATTGTCATATAATTCATCAAACTGGTAGCTTTCAACGATAATACGTCATTCACTAACTGATGAAGAGAAGGGATTCCCTGCTTCTCATACTTACTGCTTACGCATTTCCATACATCATCACTTGTCACATATTCGTAACCAACCATACGAAATTCTTCAGCTTTACTGGAGCAGATCATCTCAATCGTGACGATCAAATCTTCATCACTCATCGATTCCAATTCCATGTTCGCTCTCCTCCTCCTGTTACCTTAAAAGCATACATTCGACTACAAACGCACCATTCCCTTCTTTTCGTACCATGGCCTTAGAAAAAAGTAAAGCATCATATGGGACATGTAGGGCATATCCATAAAGTAGGACAACAATCAACCTGCACATGTTACGGATTCTTTTGACCAGGGAGTGGGATGAGTATTGAACAAGCAGTCATTTATTAAAGGGACCATTATTCTATTAGCCGCCGGTATCATCAACCGGTTACTCGGATTCATACCACGGATTTCGTTACCACGGATTATTGGGCCGGAGGGTGTCGGTATTTATCAGCTTGGCTATCCATTCTTTATCGTTCTTGTCACCATCATTACAGGGGGCATCCCTCTAGCCATTGCCAAAATGGTTGCAGAAGCAGAAGGTGCCGGCAATAGCGATTATGCCAAACGCATATTACGCACCAGTCTAACCCTAACGGTAACCCTCGGCAGTATATTTATGCTTCTAAGCCTCCTTCTTGCTCCATGGGTTACCAGCGTAATTCTGCCCGATCAGAGGGTCTATCAGACCTTTGTCAGTATGACACCCATGATGATAATCATAGCTGTGTCTGCTGTTTATCGTGGTTATTTTCAAGGTAAACAGAATATGGTCCCTTCTGCAGCATCATCGATCATAGAAACGATCGTTCGCATTGTGTGTATGCTCTGGTTTGCACATCTTCTGATGCCCAAGGGCCTTGCATACGGAGCGGCTGGAGCGATGCTTGGAACCGCAGTAGGAGAATTAATCGGAATGTTTGTGTTGCTCTGGCAGTATTCACGGAACGAACGAAGCAAAGGCACAATGAAAACACCTGACACAAGTAACCAACAGCTGACGATTAGGCCCGAAGAAACAAATCCTTCAATGCATAGAAGTATTCTTAAGCGCCTGATGGGTATTGCCGTTCCTGTTACAGGAGGCAAAATGGTCGGCTCGATTTCATACTTAATGGAATCTATAATTACAGCCCGAAGCCTGGCTATCGCCGGGATTGCTACTTCGGTTGCAACAGCACAATATGGAGCCCTTCAAGGCATGGTTATCCCGCTACTACTCCTTCCAGGAGCGATTACAATGTCATTGGCTGTAGCGTTAGTCCCATCCCTCTCCGAAGCCGCTGCCAGAAAAGATATCGTTATGATCCATAAACGTATGAATCAAGCACTACGTCTTGCTTTTGTAACTGGAGCACCTTTTGCCGTTATCATGTACATCTTAGCGGAACCACTATGTCTTCTCCTTTATAACAATACCGAAATTGGCAGCATGCTTAAGATCATGGCTCCCTTTGCATTATTTCTTTATGTACAGGCACCGTTACAAGCTGCACTCCAAGCATTAGATCGGCCTGGAAGAGCCCTCATTAATACATTAATCGGTGCCTTAATAAAAATGAGCCTTATCTTATATTTATCCTCGAATCCTGCTTTCGGTATTAAAGGTGCGGTCATTGCAATCATTGTAAATAGCATTGCAGTAACGCTTCTTCACGGATACAGTATCTCCCGATTAATCGGATTCCGTTTCAAAATGATGGACTTTATCAAGACTGCAGCAGTCATGATGATTATGGGTGCAGGGGTGTTATTTGGATATCAACATTTTCCGTTCATCACAATCCCTTGGCTTCAGTTTCTATCAGCAGCTGGTGTGGGCGTGATTATATATGTCGTTGTTGTATTTATGGCAAAGCTTGTTACTCTTCGGGACTTGGTAAGGGTACCTATAGTCGGGAAATGGTTTAATCGTTAAGAAAGTAAACGCCCCTTACAAGGAGTCGTTGCGATCAACATACAACCTTCCCTTATGATCTATGGAGCATAAGAATACTTCTTTAAAATCTTTTGCACCTTTACTTTGAATTTCATTTTTCAACCAAAATCTTGTTTTATTGATAAGCTCCAGGTTCTCATCCTGCACCTTTCCATCCAAAATTAAAGGAATTGGCAGACCCTCATAGGTAATTTTGCTGTACGGAATCTCAATCCGATTGCTGTCCTGTCCTGATTTATTATTCGAGCGTTTGTCTGATGACTGTTTCGAAGGAGGTGAACTACTGTTTGAAAGGTTTTCATCACTAGTAGCATCTGAAGCATCTTTAGGAATGACTGTCAGTTGACCTGATGTTTCAAGAATCGCAAATTCAACATCTGCCAAGCTTGCAATATCTTTCCCCCTAAGCTGCTGCATCAGATCATCTAGGTTATATCGCAGCTTACTCATTTCTTTACGATGTAACTTACCCTTAGAGATGAGAATACTGGGCCTGCCGTCGGCGAGTAGACGCACTTTGCGGTTCTTCAACCCCCAGTAAGCAAGACCTACCTGAATCGTAACAAGCACGGCTATCGGAATCAGCCCATCATGCAGAGGCTTACTTGTATCTTCGAGAACAAAAACAGCTATTTCTGCAATCATAATGGAGATCACCAAGTCAAAAATAGATAGTTTTCCGATCTCTCTCTTCCCCATAATCCGTAAAGTTATAAAGGTAATCCCGTACATTAAAATTGTCCGGAGAATAAGGAGTGTTATATGCGTCGTCAATTAATTTCCCTCCTAGTGGATTGGACATATTCAAGGTACTGGTATTCTGACCCCTGACTCGTCTTTCCATTCGGTAGTTCATAATTAATTAATGGTAATCATTTTGGGGGCTTGGCCATACAATGGTTATTAATTGTAGTTTAATAAAGGGGGTTTGATATATTGGAACAGATCAGGCGCGCTTTCTCCTTAAAAATCACAAGTCCTATTCTCTCAGGTTTATTGTATGCCTTTATGTGGATGTTTCTCGGAGCTCTCGGACTGTCTTTGCTTCTGTGGGCAAGCAGTCTATCCGAGGATGATTTATCGATGTACACATTCCTTGTGCATGGAGTTTCTGCAGCATTTGGAGGTATTGTAAGCGGTAAGCGGGCAGGTAACAAAGGATGGTATTATGGGTGTATGACAGGTCTTTTATATGGCATCATGCTCATCCTCATCGGTTTTCTTGCTTTAGACAGCTCATTATCATTTAGTGATCTTACTCTAATTGCTGCCGTTTTAGTTGCTGGATCAATCGGTGGAATTTTTGGTGTGAATTTACGTAAATAAATTGTTAATTCTCTTCACTTAAACTGTGTTACACTGATAACATTGTTTATGATTAGGAAGAGGAGGCCTTTGTTTCATTGTTATATCAATCCATGAATACCATTGCCCTATTTACGACACTTAATGTGATCGTACTCTTGTGGGTTGGTACACTCCATAACCCATTCAAGGCACTATTCGCCCTTGTCAAAGAGCTTGTCACCACACCGCGCTTCTTCATTCTATTTGCTGCGATGGCGGGCATTCTTATGCTTAACAAGTACGAATTGCAATTTGAGCAAGAGTACTTTAATTATCATAAGGATTTCACACCCATGATATTCGGGTGGGAAGGCTCTTTTGTAAAACATCTGCAGGAGCTGTTCTACAGCCCTTGGATTACTCCGATTCTCGCTTATTTCTACTTACTCGTGTTTCAGGCTTTGATAATCGGATCAATAGGCGTATATTTAATTCAGCATAACAAAGCACATGTGTATGCCACTTGTTATGCAATTCTTATCAACTACGCCATGGCTATTCCTTTCTTCTTACTATTCCCAGTAAATGAAGCATGGTCCTATCAGCCAGCAGGAGTAACTTTCTATATGCTTGAGGTTTTTCCTGACTTTGAAAGTGTGTATCGCCCTCTATCCGGACTCAATAACTGTTTCCCGAGCCTTCATACCTCCTTGTCCGTTACGATGGCCATTCTTGCATTTCGATCCGGCAATAAACGTTGGGCAATCATTACAGGTGTAAGTGCTGCTCTAATTGTTTTCAGCATCTTTTACCTTGGCATTCACTGGTTGTCTGATATGATTGCAGGTTCCCTTCTTGGCATATTTGCCTCAACGCTAGGCATTTATCTAGGAAGACTCACCCATCAAAAGGCAAGAACCACATCACTTTACAATAAGCTTACTAATTAAGACAAGTAGGGCATCTCACAAGATCTAAGATCTTATGGGATGCCCCTTTCTTTTTGCCATACGCTCACACCTATATATACATCAATATACATCAACACAAAAAACACCTTACTATATAAAAAAGAGCTGTCCCCAAGTAAAAAATCTACTTGCAGGATAGCTCCTTTTTCATTACTCTCTACTACAACTCTCATACCAGCAAGAGTTATTTAGACACCTTAATTCGTGGTGCTATGGCTAATTGAACTGCGATCGAATGTCAGTTTCGTGACATCATTCACTTTCAATACAACCACGTCATCAGTGATCTCTACAATTGTGCCGTGAAGACCGCCAATCGTTACTACCTTATCACCTTTTTTCAAAGCGCTAAGCATAGCATTACGAGTCTTCTGCTTCTTCTGCTGTGGACGGATAAGCAGAAAGTAGAAGATGACAAACATCAATACGAAGGGTAGAATCAATCCTAAAATCCCACCACTGCCTGTTTGTGCTGCTGCAATTTCAAACATATCTTTCCCCCCCTTCATGGACTTCCCATGATGGTTTTACAATTAAAAACCCTTTTCATTATCATGCAGGCCATATTTTTCAAAAAACTCATCGCGGAAATCAAGCAGACGATCTTCCATGATGCTCTTCCGCACGTTGCGCATGAGATTAAGAAGGAAATGCAAGTTATGATTCGTTGTAAGTCGTAGACCAAACGTTTCATCACTCTTAATCAGATGACGCAAGTAAGCGCGTGAGTAGTGACGGCAAGTGTAGCAATCACACTCTGGATCCAGCGGTCCAAAATCCCTGGCGTACTGAGCATTGCGAACGACAAGACGACCTTGACTGGTCATTGTCGTTCCGTTGCGAGCAATCCGCGTCGGAAGCACACAATCGAACATGTCCACACCCCGGATAGAGCCCTCCAAGAGTGCATCAGGCGAGCCGACCCCCATCAGGTAACGCGGTTTATTGTCCGGAAGCAAGGGTACCGTGTAATCCAGCACTTCGTACATAAGCTGCTTGGATTCTCCCACACTAAGTCCACCAATAGCATAACCCGGGAAATCCATGGAAGTCAAATCACGCGCGCTCTGGCGGCGCAGATCTTCATACATTCCTCCCTGAACGATAGCAAACAAGCCTTGATCATGTGGACGAGCATGGCTTTTCAAGCAGCGTTCCGCCCAGCGTGAAGTTCTTTCAGTAGACTTTTTAACATAATCATACTCTGCTGGGTATGGTGGACATTCATCAAATGCCATCATAATATCTGAACCGAGCGCATTTTGAATTTCCATGGCAACTTCTGGCGAGATAAACAATTTATCTCCGTTCAAATGGGAACGGAAGTTAACGCCCTCTTCCGTTATTTTTCTCATTTCTGCCAGACTAAATACCTGAAATCCGCCACTATCTGTCAAAATCGGACGATCCCAGTTCATAAACTTATGAAGTCCGCCTGCTTCTTTGATAATGTCATGACCAGGACGAAGGAATAAATGGTAGGTGTTGCTCAAAATAATTTGTGCATCCATTGCCTTTAGTTCTTCAGGACTCATCGTCTTGACGGTTGCCAACGTTCCAACAGGCATAAATGTTGGTGTCTCGATAATACCGTGTGGTGTATGTACGCGACCGAGTCTTGCACCCGATTGCTTACATGTTTTGATATGTTCATAGGTGATAGCTGCTGCCATTTTGATTTAACCTCCGAATTAATAGATAAACATTGCATCGCCGAAGCTAAAGAATCGATATTCCTGCTTCACCGCTTCTTTATAAGCTGCAAGTATGTGGTCTCTTCCTGCCAAGGCGCTAACGAGCATAACAAGGGTTGATTTAGGTAAATGGAAGTTCGTTATCAACGCATCCACCACTTTAAATTTATATCCAGGGTATATAAATATACTCGTCCAGCCACTGCTCTCTTGCAAGAGCCCACCTTCACATTGAGTCCCCACGGTTTCTAGAGTTCGGCAGGAAGTCGTACCCACCGCAACAACCCTTCCACCTCTGCGCTTCGTCTCGTTTAACAGATCTGCTGTTTCCTGAGACAACATAAAATATTCTTCGTGCATGACATGATCCTCTACCTGATCCACAGACATTGGACGAAACGTCCCAAGCCCAACATGAAGTGTTATAAAAGCGATATCTACACCACGTTCACGAATTTGATCAAGCAGCTCTTCCGTAAAATGCAGTCCTGCTGTCGGTGCAGCAGCTGATCCTTCATGCTTCGCATATACGGTCTGATACCGATCACGGTCATCCAGCTTCTCCTTAATATAAGGAGGTAATGGCATCTGCCCCAAGGAGTCTAGAATCTCCTGAAAGATTCCTTCATAGGAGAACCTCAAGGTTCGTGCTCCCAACTCCCCTTCTTCTTCGATGACGGCACGAAGCTTACCTTCACCAAATGTTATAACACTGCCCTTTTTTAGCCTTTTTCCGGGTTTAACAAGGGCTTCCCAACGGTCCCCCTCAAGATTCTTGAGTAGAAGTACTTCCGCCTTGGCCCCCGTGTCTTCTTTAGCACCAAACAGACGGGCTGGGATTACTTTTGTATCATTCAGTACCAGCGTATCGCCGGGACGTAGATGGTCTACAATATCTCCAAACACTTGATGAGATATATCACCATTCTCTTTATTGACAGTTAGCAGTCGCGATGAACTGCGGTCAAGCAAAGGTGTTTGGGCAATCAATTGTTCAGGAAGCTCAAAATCATACAAGTCTACATTCATTGTGGTCAGTCCTTAAATATAGTTGAGTTGCGATAATAGTGTTGCAAAATAGCTTCATAATCATACCCTTCATCAGCCATCCCTTTGGCTCCCCACTGCGAAAGACCAAGTCCATGACCGTTACCCTTACCGGTAAATTTAAATCCGGCTGTCTTGTCGATCACTCTAGCCTTTCCAGATGCACTCATCACAACTGAGCCTGCACCTGAAGCGTTCTGTGTTCCGCTTGCAGTTATAACAGAGATATTTTGACTACCCGAAAGGGTGGATACTTCACCGTTAGCGCTCAATACAGTATAACTTCCGGTTGGTTCAATATCAAACATCGTGCTCGGTAATCCATTAAAGGCCGAGCGGAACATATCTGGGTATTTTACATCCAAACTTTGTCCATTGGCCTTCACTTGAATAGCTCTACCTGATGGCCCCCTCTGGGTAATTTCCAGTGTATTAATTGAAGATGGAAGACTAGAGCTTGTTTTTCCCTTTAAAGATTGGAGCAACTGAGCAGAAGTAAAAGGCCCCCGTACCCATTCATAGCTGTTAGACTCGTTCACCTTATCCAAAATCACAGCCGTATCCCCGGGGTTCATCTGGGCTACCGGCTTTACAGCAGACTGAATGAGCGGAAGCGGTCTGATATTCGTGTCCTTCGCAGTCACCGTCATCATTGGCAGGCCTGCTACTGTGGTATTTCCGGTTTCTTTTACATTATCTTCACGGGCATAACCCGTCACACCATTAGGTAGAAGCACATAGTACCATTGTTTAAGAGAAGCTTGCGATGATTGATCTCCAGGACTCTCTACGGCTGCGAATAAATCATTAGCACTGTTCCACACCTCAGAAGGATCAGCCGTCATCCCTCCACTATTGGAAGAGAACACCGCTTCGACCAGTTTATTATTACTCATTAGCACTTCGCCTTTGGTAGCATCCACAGCTTGAGTGATACTCCCCTTCTCTGAACCTGTTCCGCTATAAGCCTGACTTAATACGGTATCTACCACATGAGCCACTTCGAATTTGTTTCCTTGAAATAAAGCATAGCTCCGTGCAGCAACAGCCTGGGCCTTCAATGCCTCAGTCCCCCATGAAGAGGGTACCTCCGCACCTACAACCGAATACAAATACTGCTCAAATGGAAGTTCATTGACTAGATAAAGCTGGCCATTCTTTGAACCGATCTCAATAGCCCCTCTATATGTACGATCTGAGCGCTCTTTCACTTGTATCCCTGCGCCGGAACCTTCCAACCATAGCTTGGACGTAGAACCTGCTAGCATGTAGTGAGTAATCGGCTGCGCCTTAGTCAGATCAAGTCCAACATCCTGCTTAATGATCAGTCCTGCGGTGTCTTTACCTACTTCATTTAAAGAGGCTCCACCAACAGCTTGAGCGGCCGCTTTCACTGTAGCCAAGTCGGCAGCATTTGCAGCTTCGCCGACCCATACAGCATACTTAGAGCCCGCCTCAGTAGGTACAAGAACATTAACAGCATCTACACCCACATTCGCAAAAGTCTTCCGCACTTTCTCAGCGGCAGCTTGAGATTCGAATTGTCCTGCTGACAGGTACATAGAACCTTTTGCAATAGGAGCCTGACCGTTCAGATGAGCAGCAACCGTCTTGGCTGTTCTGACTGCAGCTTCCTTGGCAGCTTTTTCGGTAGCATACATACCTGAGTATAACTGGTACACACTTCCCTCACTTGAAGTAGATAAGAAGAGTAGCGGCTTGTCTGATGTCGCTTGAAGTTTCTTCGCTGCCTCAGACGCAGTTTTCCAGTCCTTTGTTTCGAGCACTTTTACACGAAAAGAATCTATACTTAAACGAACCTGCTCAGCTGCAGGAGTTGTAAAAACGCCTTGTGAACCCTCAGAAGTAATTAGTGAACCGTTTAGCACATCTGCCGATTTAAGCGTTACAGCCGGCGTGGTAGACCTATATCTGCTCCCCAAATCTAGAAACATTGCAACCCTTATGGTATCTAGTGAAGGGGCAGCCGCGTTAGCAGCCGGTGCATGCCATACACTTCCAGCCACAACAACCGCCAACAGACCTTTGGCACACCATGAGCCAATACTTCGCTTCCATTCTTTTGTCATCGGATATGTCCTCCTGCGTTGTAAGAATGATGAAAAAATTCATGTAGCCTGTTACACAACCAATGAATGAACTATGAAACTATCTTTTATCTTCAGGAAACGGTAATCCTAGATGGTTGTAAGCGGCAGGAGTTACGATACGCCCCCTTGGTGTCCGCTGAAGAAAACCGATCTGAAGCAAATACGGCTCGTACACATCTTCGATCGTCTGACTTTCTTCTCCTATTGTAGCAGCAATCGTATCAAGGCCTACAGGACCACCTCGGAAACTCTGAATCATAGCATGAAGCATCTTATGATCCACTAAATCTAGCCCCATCGGATCGACCTGCAACATTTTCAGAGCTTCCGCTGCAATATCCGGGGTAATCATACCGTCACCACGCACCTGCGCATAGTCACGCACCCGTTTCAAAAGACGATTGGCGATTCTCGGTGTCCCTCTCGATCGTAGTGCGATCTCATTTGCTGCCTCACCTAATATCTGAATACCAAAAATATCAGCTCCACGAGAAACGATATAACTAAGCTCGTCCACCGTATAAAATTCTAACCGACTGACTACACCAAAACGATCCCGTAAAGGTGCAGATAAAAGCCCAGCCCTAGTCGTTGCACCTATTAACGTAAACGGTGGGAGATCCAGCCTTACGGAGCGCGCACTTGGGCCCTTACCAATCATAATATCCAGCGCAAAATCCTCCATCGCAGGGTACAATACTTCCTCTACTGTACGATGGAGGCGATGAATTTCGTCAATGAAGAGCACATCACCCTCCTGAAGATTAGTCAATAGAGCTGCCAAGTCACCAGGACGCTCTATAGCTGGCCCTGAGGTCGTTCGCAGGTTCACACCCATCTCATTGGCAATAATGTTTGCAAGGGTCGTTTTACCAAGCCCTGGCGGTCCATATAGGAGCACATGGTCTAGTGCTTCTTTACGCATTTTTGCAGCTTCAATATATATTTTAAGGTTTTCTTTAACCTGATTCTGTCCTATATATTCTGCTAGATAACGGGGACGCAGACTAAGCTCTGCTGCCTGATCCTCCATCATCAAGTTAGCCGTTATGATACGGTCATCCATATTCCATAACTCCTTTCAATAACCAAATCTTAACCGGCAAATAGCAACTGTAGTGCCCGTTTCATAATAACATCCACGGATTCACCTGCAGTTTTATCCTTAATCTTGAGCCATACCTTATCGAGCTCACTATCTGTATAACCGAGTGCCTTCAATCCCTCACGTGCTTCAGCCCATCCTGCGCTGTCATCTGGCTCCATATCATTCACAGCAAATAATCCAGTAGCGTAGGCAGCACTGCTGAAACCTTCGAGTTTATCCTTCAGATCAAGAATCATGCGCTGCGCTGTCTTTTTACCAATACCTGGAAGATTGACGAGGAACGAAATGTTCTCTTGATAAATCGCTGTAACAACATGATCCGGTGAGCCACCACCCAGAATGCCAAGCGCAACACGAGGGCCAATACCCGAAACCTCGATGAGCTTTCGGAATAGCATCTGTTCCTCTCTTGTCTGAAAACCAAACAGTAACATGGCATCCTCACGCACATGATGATGTGTATATATCGTAACGGGTCCTTCAACCTTTGCAAAAGCATACGGATTCGGGCAAAAAACCCGATAACCTACTCCCTGCACATCAAGAACTATATATTCATTCTCCATATGGACAAGCTGTCCTCGTAAAAAATCTATCATTTTCGAAGTACCTCATTTAACTTAGAATTAAGAGTATACGAATGGGCATGACAAATGGCAACAGCCAGTGCATCCGCCACATCGTCAGGCTTAGGAACACTTTGCAACTTCAAGAACATTCTAACCATTTCCTGTACTTGTTTCTTCTCTGCTTTACCGTACCCTACAATTGCCTGTTTGACTTGCATCGGTGTATATTCGGCAATGGGTAACCCCTGCTGCACAGCAGCCAGGATAAGTACTCCACGTGCTTGTGAGACGGACATCGCTGTTGTTACGTTTCGATTGAAAAACAACTTCTCAAATGCAACAGCCTCTGGCTTATATTTATCGATTAACTGTACCATACCATCATAAACATGTTTCAGTCTTTCCTCATCCGGCGTGTGAGCTTCTGTCTGAATACTTCCATATTGAACTGGTGTTACTTTACTTCCCACTTTATCGACAAACCCAAAACCGACAATAGCAATTCCGGGGTCTATTCCCATAATCCGCAAACCTAATCTCTCCTCTTAAAGCGAACATATGTATCGTTCTACTCATTATAACAAAAGATTAGCATCAGTTGAGGAAAAACTTTAAACCATTCATTTCCCAAACTTTAGACAACGCCAAAAAGGAGACACCCAAGGCGCCTCCTTCGTAAAAGTCATATTTTCGACACATTCAATCTTTAGTAAATAGCTGCTCTAGCTTCATTTAGTGAGCTTTCATTACATTTTCGGCCAAATCCCTTGCATAATCACTAAACGTCGACAGAACACTATTGTACTCTTCAATATCCTGAATACGTATGCCATCTTGAAGTTGCTTCAGTACATCCTTTGGCAGAGATGACTCCATCGATCCAATATCTAACTGAAAAAAGGTTCTCAGTACCTTTTCTTCTTGTGGTGGCCCCTCGAACAATGTAAGGTTCCCGTTTGCATCTATGCTCATGTAAGCTTGTTCCTTACAAGCTGGAGATAGGTCATCTGTCACTGTTTCTTCGAGCCATACTTCACCGTTGTCGTCCATCTTTCCTTTCCAAGATGGGTTATTGTTCATAAGTGAATAGACAGTATCGGTATCAAGATCACCGATTATCTGTTCCTCTACACCACACACAAACAAGGTCACGAGATGAACCTTCATTTTTCCTTGAGCGTTATTAAGCTGCTGCATAAATACACGCTGCTCATCGGACTCAAGATCTCCACCGTTTTGTAAATAATTCAGCGTTTCTATGGCAATAGGTGATTCATCCGTCATCTGTGTTAACAGTTTTTTCATTTGATCAGGCAACGTCTGTCCTGCCCAGGCTAAACAACCAATGATCAAAAAGAGAGTAAAGGTCCAAATGGCTCGTTTCCACCGTTTCCATCTTTTCCTTAATTGTTTTTTCATTCGGAAAACACTCAAGTATATCCCCTTCTGTCTCATGTTTTTCATAGTTTGACCGATACACTATTTATTTATTCAAAATATCAAGCCGTGATTTACTAATACTTTTATAAAAAAGTGAAAAACACAAAAAGAATCCATAAACCAGAAATACTCTGATTCATGGATTCTTTATCAATCGGGACGACACGATTTGAACATGCGACCCCCTGGTCCCAAACCAGGTGCTCTACCAAGCTGAGCTACGTCCCGAAAAAGAAAACAGTAATAAGATAATAGCATAAATTCAATAGATTTAAAAGAGTTTTTTAACAAGTCTATTTAGAAATGGCTAGATTACTAAAAAGAAGAAAGATTAATCCATTCTATGTAAACCAATGCTATATCACTAAAAAAGCCCTCAGGATCGAAATCCTAAGAGGCTTTCCAGTATTCATACAATGCCGGTGAAGGGACTCGAACCCCCACGGTTTCCCTCACGATTTTGAGTCGCGCGCGTCTGCCAATTCCGCCACAC
>NZ_JBYSWS010000020.1:0-701 GCF_058781425.1 Paenibacillus sp. FW507-14B1B
CGCCCTATTCAGACTCGCTTTCGCTACGGCTACAGCTTCTCGCCTTAACCTTGCATGGGAACGTAACTCGCCGGTTCATTCTACAAAAGGCACGCCATCACCCATAGATCGGGCTCTGACTTTTTGTAAGCACACGGTTTCAGGTTCTATTTCACTCCCCTTCCGGGGTGCTTTTCACCTTTCCCTCACGGTACTGCTTCACTATCGGTCGCTAGGGAGTATTTAGCCTTACCAGATGGTCCTGGCAGATTCATACGGGGTTTCACGTGCCCCGCACTACTCGGGATCCGTCTCGGAGGGAATATACTTTCGGCTACAGGGCTTTTACCTCTTATAGCGGGCCTTTCCAGACCTCTTCACCTAATATGTTCCTTTGTAACTCCATGTGAGACGTCCCACAACCCCAGAGAGCAAGCTCTCTGGTTTAGGCTGTTCCGCGTTCGCTCGCCGCTACTGACGGAATCACTCTTGTTTTCTCTTCCTCAGGGTACTTAGATGTTTCAGTTCCCCTGGTATGCCTCCCACTGCCCTATATATTCAGGCAGCGGTGACTGCGTATTACCACAGCCGGGTTTCCCCATTCGGACACCCCCGGATCAAAGCTTGCTTACAGCTCCCCGAGGCAGTTTCGTTGTTCGCCACGTCCTTCATCGGCTCCTAGCGCCTAGGCATCCTCCGTGTGCTCTTAGTAGCTTAACCTA
>NZ_JBYSWS010000021.1:0-662 GCF_058781425.1 Paenibacillus sp. FW507-14B1B
AAAGGGAATATGTTTGATCCCTATGACAGCATTCGTATAACACCGAGCTTCTATTTTGTAACAAAGGATGGGAAGACGAAAAAACAGGTTGATTTGTACTACAAAACAAACAGCCAGAACTTTATAAAGGTCGGGTCTGAAGCGGACAAAGTTCAAAGGTACGTGATATTAAACGAACGCTTACGAAACGTCCCTAACGAGCAGCTTCAAGATACGTCAGGGTATAAATATCATCATTATTCAGGCATTCATCCAGGGGTCATCACCGAACAAGAATACAGCCAGTATTATCAATCGGTGGCTAGCAAGATGAAGACACCTGTGGGCGGTTACAGCCATCTGATGCTGCCGGAGCAGCTGCGTACCTTTATCGGACCTAAAACCGATATTCCTATCGATGCAAGTGCGGATATCCGGCGAGCAAATGCATCAATCCAGCAATGGTACGGGGAATATAGCTTGCCTGTAGAACCGTATGTAGTCGAATCGGGTACTAACATCGCAGAATATGGGCGTACCCATGGAGGGCTGGATGAGAAATCCGCAATTTTCTTGAAAGATGGATACATCATCGTGAATTTTGATCTGGAATCGATTCGGGATGGAAATACCAGCAATCCTCATCTCCAGTACATTAATGCACCGCTCATGAATCAATGGAA
>NZ_JBYSWS010000022.1:0-528 GCF_058781425.1 Paenibacillus sp. FW507-14B1B
AATGGTGACCCGTAGGGGATTCGAACCCCTGTTACCTCCGTGAAAGGGAGGTGTCTTAACCCCTTGACCAACGGGCCATGCTATAAGTCTATCATCATATATTTATAGATTGATAGATTAAAATCAAAAATATGTACCGCTTGGCGACGTCCTACTCTCCCGGGACCCTTCGGTCCAAGTACCATCGGCGCTGGAAGTCTTAACGGTCGTGTTCGGGATGGGTACGCGTGGAACCCTTCCGCTATCGCCACCAAACGGAGCATTTGAATAACAAATGCTAATTGTATCAGGATTCAGCATCGCCAAATGCTGAAAGTCTCCTAAGTTGATCTTTAAGTAACTTGTACTTATAGAAACTATGTTGACTCCCTGAAAACTAGATACGAAACAAACTTTGCGAACTTGCATTGTTCCTGAAAGTCTTTCTCCGATGTTAAGCGTATCGCTTCCAAAGCTAGTTTTCTTTCAGAAAACTTGTAGGATAAGCCCTCGACCGATTAGTATTGGTCAGCTCCATGCATTGCTGCA